>DASWNB010000208.1:0-6023 GCA_036399455.1 Flavisolibacter sp.
GTCGGTTCGTCACATCCTGGGGCTGGAGAAGGTCCCAAGGGTTCGGCTGTTCGCCGATTAAAGTGGCACGTGAACTGGGTTCAGAACGTCGCAAGACAGTTCGGTCCCTATCTGTGGTGGGCGTTAGTAAATTGAGAGGACGTGACCTTAGTACGAGAGGACCGGGTCGCACGTACCGCTGGTGTATCTGTTGTGCCGCCAGGTGCAGCGCAGAGTAGCTATGTACGGCAAGGATAAACGCTGAAAGCATCTAAGCGTGAAACCTTCCTCAAGATGAGTTTACTTTTAAGAGCCGTAGAAGACTACTACGTTGATAGGCTACAGGTGTAAAGCTAGTAATAGCAAAGCCGAGTAGTACTAATTGCTCGTACGCTTTAATTTTTTTTAATAGCTTCGTCTAGCAACTTTATTCCAATATGTTAACTTATTAAGCCGTTAGCTATTAGCCATTGGCTATTAGCCAACAGCCATCTTTTTATGGTGGTTTTGCCGAGGGTGTTCACCTCTTCCCATACCGAACAGAGAAGTTAAGCCACTCATGGCCGATGGTACTGCACCACAATGCGGGAGAGTAGGTAGCTGCCATATTTATTAAAAAAGCCTTTCAGTTTACTGAGAGGCTTTTTTGTTTTTGGCCGGTGACCGATAAACGATGACCGCCGAGTAACCCAGAAGCACGGCCGCTGAGAGAATGCAATCGGTTATCGGTTGTCGCTAATCGGTTAACCTTTCTCAGGTCTTGCTGACCGGGTAAGGCTCCAGGTCGTAAGCTGTTGGACAGTTCTCTATCTCGAACCACTCGCGAAACATCTCGTAGGTCGTCTCCTCCGGCCATTTACTGGCATCCGGTGTAAAGTCACTCAGCATCTGGATAAAAATGGCAGGGGCTTTCTCCTTTATGATTTCTTCTGCTTCCTCGTCGTCTTCTGCCTCCCTGATCAGGAAAATACCGGGTTCATATGGTTTGCTGTCATCAAATGCCGAGTCATTCTTCTTGATCCAGTCAAGGAATGGCTGTTTAGGACGCACAATCAGGATTTCACGGTCTATAGGAACCGGCTCACTGTCCTCTGCGTCCTGCCGTGCTTTCAGATAAGCAAGAAAAGCGTCCATAGGCATTGCCGTTACGGTCAGCAGAAAGTCGCTTTGATCTTCAACAGGTTTTGTAAATACATACTCAGGTATGAATACATCCTGGTGGTTGTACTTCCTCAGCTTGTCTTTTATCAGGTTGTCCAGAAGCTTTTTAAGCTTCCGGTCTTCCAGCATTTTTTTGGCGTGCTCAAGCATGGTCGGAAACATTTCAGGCACCAGTTTCTTCAGGTTGGCAATGTTCCAGGCCTGAACCACGATATTCATCAGGTCTTCATATTCTTTAATATCGGGATCTGGCCCATGATATGGCTTCGCCAGGTCAATGAGCATGGCTGAGTATTTCATTGTATCATTGGTTTCCCCGGGACCGGGCTGCCCCCCTTCCGGCGCTTGTCCACCCAAATAAGCTTTCATATCAAAGTTTTTAGTCAGTTGAAAAGTTAGAGAGAATGGGGTTCCCTTCCAGAGTTGCACCGCTTTTTTTATTCACCTCTTCTCCAAAGCTCAAGCGCAGGAGCACGGTCTCTAATCGGTCATCCGCTCCGGCAACTGGTTTCTCACAATAATCTCCGAACTTCGCGCCTCAATTTCCCTGTATGAGCCGCAACGAAAAAATCCTGCTCCTGCTTCTGGCATCGGTGCAATTCACCCATATCCTGGATTTCATGATCATCATGCCGCTGGGAAATTACCTCATGCCCTATTTCCATATTTCCACACAGCAGTTCTCGCTGATCGTTGCCGCCTATTCCTACAGCGCTTTTGCCTCCGGCATCATCGCCGCCTTTGTCATCGATAATTTCGACCGGAAGAAAAGCCTGCTCTTCGGGTACATCGGCTTTACCATAGGAACACTGCTCTGCGGACTGGCGCCGGATTATAAGTTTCTTATCGCAGCACGTATACTGGCGGGACTGTTCGGCGGGCTTATCGGCGCCCAGGTCATGTCCATAGTGGCAGATACCTTTCCCTATGAAAAGCGTGGCCGCGCCATGGGCTACCTGATGGCCGCCTTTTCCGTGGCTTCGGTGGTGGGTGTGCCGCTCAGTCTTTACGTGGCCAATCTTATCAGTTGGCATGCGCCCTTTATTATGGTCGCTATCATGGGTTTCCTGCTCATACCCTTCACCATAAAATACATTCCCCCGGTACGGGCTCACCTTGAAAACCGGAAGGCCGGCCACAAGCCGGCTGCGGCCTTTCTGATTATATTCTCAAGAAAAAACGCCCTGATCGGTTTGGCCCTTTCCGCCCTCATGGTGTTCGGGCATTTCCTGGTCGTACCCTTCATCAACCCTTTCATGGAGTTCAATGTTGGGTTTACCAAAAACCAGATCCCGCTGATGTATGTAGTAGGCGGCTCGGCAACGCTCTTCTCGGCCCCATTCTTTGGAAAGCTGGCAGACCGCTGGGGCAAGCTGAAGGTGTTTACCCTTTGCTCGCTCCTCTCCCTGCCCTTTGTTTATTTCATCACCAACATGCCCGCCATTGCTTTTTACTACGTACTCATCGCCACCGGCATCTGGTTCGTGGTGGCCAACGGCAGGATGATCGCCGCACAGGCAATGGTCAGCAACATCATCGAGCCACAGTACAGGGGCAGCTTTATGAGCCTGAACGCTTCCTTCCAGCAGCTATTCGTGGGAAGCGCCTCCTTTGCCGCGGGACTGATCGTGGTGAACGACCCCGTTACCAAAAGAATAGGGCATTACAACTGGGTAGGCTACCTCAGCATAGCCGTGCTGGCTTTTTGTATTTTCCTGGGGTATGTACTGAAGAGAAGCAGTAAAACATCCCTGTAAATTGCAGATTCGGCTCCGGGATAGGTCATGAAGCCTACTGCTCAACCCTCAAAAAGGAAATGGGTTGTGTGTGGTAGGATTTTACCTTACGGTTGTACTGGATGGCTGGTTCCCATAAAGGCCCGCTGCTGACCATCCGGATAGCGGCCTCATTCAGCCTGGGCTCCGTACTTGCTCTGATATTCACATCGGTAATGCGGCCTTCCTTATCTATCATAAAGTTTACTATGACTATCCCGGATAACTCGCCTCTATAAAAGGCAGTAGGCAGTCCTTTTGTAAAAGCCTTTTCCAGGTGTTTCCGCCAGGCACTGCTTCCGCCTTTTACCTTGGCCTCACGTTCATAGATGCAATTTTCTTTTTGGATATTACCCCTCTCATCATAACAGGTAAATGCGATTGCCGAATCTTTCTGGTAAATGGCTTCCATCATGAGCTTTCCGCTGGAATCGTAATATTTCCAGAGTCCTTCCCGATTGTTGGAATAAGCCTGCCCCTCGTAAAAAAGCCTGCCGTTCTCTCTAAATCCTTTGCGGCGTATGGTATCTCCCTCTGACCAGTCCCAGAGGTCTGAAACCTTGCCGTCCTTCAGAAACCTTCGTCCATAAACCACAATGTTGTCTTTGTACAGGAATGAATCGGTCAGGTGTCCATCGGCCGCCCAACTTAGCCATCGGCCCTCCTTCTGGTTCTTCTCGTACCGGCCGGTGGACGCTAACCGGCCGTTTTCGTGGTAGTAACTGAAAGGCCCTATCTTATTTTTCAGTTCCTTGTCTGTAAACCGGCCCTTCATCTGCAGGCTGTCGTTGTGGATATAAAAATCAAGGCGGACCCAAAAACCGTCCTGCTGCCTGGTGACGATAGAGTAATAGAATGCATTGGCAGGCGCAGTCTCCTTCCATCCGTAGTCATAATAGTTAACGACGGTATCGGACTGTGCATAGGACAGGTTCGCAGCCAATATGAAAAGAAGAACAGGAAGGATTTTTTTCATACCTATCGCTTCTGTGGTGATTAATCAGGGCTTCATCACCCGGTACACCGGGTACTGCATGTGGGCAGGCTCGGCGTAGGGTGAGTTTTGGAAATCAAAGTTCAGTTGCGCCTGTGCGCTTTTTGCGAAAGTGGTGTCCGACTGGCGGCGCTGCTCCAGGCGGGCCTTCAGCTCGGGGTGTTCCTGGAGGTAACGGGCGGCCGTTTCCTCGAATACATAGCCGGAGAATCCTTCTTTCGGGGTGAGGATGGGGTCGAAGAAGTTCCAGGCAAAATAGCTGTCTTCACCCTGCGGCTCCAGCACTTCCACCAGGAAGCGGCTGGCGGGACCGGTAACGGGAATGTAGTAATCGCCCTTGCGGAAATTTATTTTCTTCATGGTCCTGGATACCTGCACGTTGGTGTTCATGCGGTGCCACTCGAAAAGACGGTTCTGGGGTTGGTAAGACTCGATGCGGTAGGCTTCCACCTCCACGGTGGTATCGCGGGTCAGGCGGCGCATGGGGATGTTGTTCGCCTGCAGCCGGTCGATCACCTTCCACCAGCCCTGAGGAATGATATAGGCCCTGGGCTTTTCCACGCGGAGCGTGTCAAGGTAAACATTGTAAAAAGGCACTCTTTTTTCAAAAGGCTTTGAACGGTCGTAATACAGGCGGGGGAGACCCGATACTTCACTTGGCTTTCTTCCCGCTTCATATCCCTTGAAAAGGATCTCGGTGGATTTGGTGCGGTCCCATTTCCAGGCAAGGGGAAGATCGGTGGCGGCTTGCTGGGCCTTCCGGGCTTCTTCGCGCAACTGTATGATCTGCTGCCGGTTTTTGGCGGCAAACGAGATAAAGCTTTCCATCAGCGCCTCCGTGGCCTGTACTCTTTGCCAGTAAGGTTTGAGCATGTGGGTTTCGGGAACAAAGGCAAAAGTGCTCCACAGGGCTGCATAGCCGCTGCTGTAGCGGGGACTGTCCCAATACTGGCTCCAGCCCTTGTCCGGGGTATCGCCAAAATGGTTTACGTAAGGCACCAGGTCGAAGCCTTTTTCCCGCATCAGGGCGTAAAGTTCAGGCTCGAAGGTTCCGTTGAGGTATTCGCCCAGCTTTCCGCCCAGCCGGTTGTGCTGCGTGGTGAGCAGGGTCATAACGTGCTGGTAGTCGGCGCCGTTGCTTACGTGGTTGTCGATAAAGATGTCGGGATCGAGATAGCGGAATATTTTGGCGAAGGTTAGCGCTTCCTTTGTATCGCCTTTGATGAAATCGCGGTTGAGATCCAGGTTTTGGGAATTGCCGCGGGAGCCGAATTCCTCCGGGCCGTCCTGGTCAACCCTGTAGAAAGGGCTTCTGTTGAGGGCTCCGCCGATGTTGTAAACGGGAATGATGGCAAGAACAACGTCTTCCGGCAGCACGCGTTTCTCTCCCACAGGTCTTTTAACCCTGGGAAGAGCCTTGGCGTTAAAAGGCGGCACAAGGCCCCTGACCAGCAGCATGCTGGCATCGATGCCGTCGGGCTCACCGGGGTGGATACCGTTATTGATAAGAATGATGCATTTCTTTTTCTTTTTGATGGAAGCTATATCGAAGTCCTTCGACGAAGACACCAGCACCAGGTGCAGCGGGTAGCCGGCATCGGTAGGGCCCATTTCCACCATTTTCACCATCGGCGAAGCCGCATCCATCTTTTTCCACCATTCAATGGCTTCCTGGTAGGTAGGAGTTTGCGTCCGTTCAGACTTCTCGAAACGGGTGATAAGGTCCTGGAAGTTTTTCTGGCCCCTGGCCAGAAAAGGAAGGATAAAGAAGATGAAGATCAGTTTCCTGCGCATAGATGCTAAGATAGAGAAAGTCCACAGTCCACGGTCCACAGACGAGGCATTAGGGGGTAGGCATTCTTTACCGGACGGGAGGGCGGTTGAAGGAAAATATTCAATATTCAACGCTCAATGCTCAATTTTCAAGGAGGCCTCCGAATTGAAACCCACTTGAAAATTGAACATTGAATATTGAGAATTATAACAAATGAACTATCTGCTATCAAAAGCATCTCCCACCTGAACGACTCGTCTGTGGACTGTGGACCGCACAAAAAAAGCGTCCTGCAAAACAGAACGCTTCAAATATGTTTAAACCGGGAAAACTTGCTTAC
>DASWNB010000209.1:0-6615 GCA_036399455.1 Flavisolibacter sp.
TATAGGCGGGAAGGCAGTGCGTAGCTCCTTCGGCAAGAACGGTAGGGATGAGGTAGACAGTGGCAGCCATCAGCGGTTCTTTACTTTATACAAGCTAAGGGTGGCCGCAACCACGGCATAGGCAGGCGCCAGCAGCCATCCCACCACGATAAGCCCGTGCATGAGGTAAAACATCAGCCCGTTGCCGATGGCCAGTCCCTTGTGCCGCCCGATAAAGCGAATGCTTTCAGCCGGCGTCAGCTTGTTGCGTTCGCAACTGTAATCCATCATTGAAAAGCCGTAGTAATAGCACTCCACGAACAGCGCAATGAGCGGCGTTATCCATCCAAACACCGGTATAAGCGAAAGCAGGAGAAGGGAGATGGCGTAAACGGTTTGCCACAACGTATTGCGCAGCGCCAGCTTCGTACCTCTCCAGGCGTCCTTCATCAGCTGTGAAAAGTTGAACGGGTGATCGCGTCCCTCGATAATGCTCGACGTTTTCTCGCTCAGGTAAGCAAAGATGGGCGAGCCGATGATGAGGAAGAGATATTTAAACAAAGAGAAGTAAAAGAATACCAGCACCAGCCGAAGCATCATTCCCGCTACGATGAACACAAAGCTCAGGAGTTCATTGCGTTCCCTTTGCAGCCAGGCTTCCAGTCCTATCTGCGAGCTGAGCCAGGAAACGGCATTGTTGGAGGAGATCCAGAAAAAATAAATGCCTGCCGAGAACAGGAGCATGTAAATAACGCCGGGAATAAGTATCCATTTCCATAGCCTGTGCTGCCTGATGAACTTGTGGGCTTCAAAGTAAGATTCAATGGCTATGATGATTTCTTTCAGCAAGCTATATTTTTGAGTGAGTAAATATATCGTAATATAGAGCACTGTCAAACCATATGGAAAAACTGCCGCTGTCTTTTTACCTGAGGGATGATGTAGTAGCCATCTCCCGCGACCTGCTGGGAAAGGTGCTGGTCACCAACTGGAACGGCGAACGAACATCGGGACGCATCGTGGAAACGGAAGCTTATGCCGGCGAGATCGACAGGGCTTCACACGCTTCAAAGGGCCGCACGAAAAGAACGGAGGTGATGTACGGCGAAGGCGGTCGTGCCTATGTGTATCTCTGCTATGGCATCCACCAGATGTTCAATATAGTGGCAAACCGCGAGGGCACTCCGCACGCCATACTTATAAGGGCCGTGGAGCCGATGGAAGGCATCGACATCATGCTGCGCCGCACGGGCAAGAAGGTGGCCGATGAAACGCTTACCCGCGGTCCCGGCAACGTAGGAAAGGCATTTGGCTTTCACACCACGCAATGCGGACTTTCGCTGCTGAGTGATGAATTGTACATTGCGGATGATGGCTTCCGCCCCCGTCGCGGCAGCATCGGCATTTCCCCCCGCATTGGCGTTGACTATGCCGGCGAGCACGCGGCGTGGGACTACCGGTTTTATATCAGGGGGAATAAATATGTGAGCGGGAAGATGAGGACGTGAATGGTGAATGGTGAATTGTGAATAGGTCCTGCGGCCGCCGAAGGCGGTACGGTCCACAGACGAGGCGTTGTGGTGTGGACACTCCGGTATTAGGGAGAGGGTATTAGGGATTAGGAATTGGGAATTAGCCCTGCGCCTGCGCCGAAGCTTCAGCGTAGGAGCACGGTTGTCGGTGGTCTCTTGTCGGTCATCCCTTTTCGGACTTTGCGGTTAAGAAAAAAAACTAAAACTATAAACCATAAACCCTCAGTAAACGACCGTCTGTGGACTGTGGACTTCCTCAAATGAAAACAACCTTCTTTCCCCGGCAGCTTTTTTTTACATCGATCGGCATTGCTTTGGCTATCGGCTTCTATTTTCTTAACCCGTTTGCTGTATCTGTTCCTGCTTCAAAAGTTATTGCAGTGGCTGTGCTGATGATCTTCCTGTGGGTGACAGAGGCCCTGCCGATGCCCGTGGTGGCCCTGCTGCCGCTGCTGCTTTTTCCCGTGCTGGACATTGCCACCATTGATGTTACGGCATCTTCCTACGCCAATAAGGTCATCTTCCTGTTCATGGGTGGGTTCATGCTGGGGCTTGCGATTGAAAAATGGAATCTCCACCGCCGCATCGCTCTCAACATAGTAAAGCTTACCGGCACCAGCGGCAACCGCATCGTGCTGGGATTTATCCTGGCTACTGGACTTATCAGCATGTGGCTGAGCAACACCGCCACTACCATGATGATGTTTCCCATTGCTCTTTCCGTGATCCAGGTGGTGGGCGATAACCATGCCCACCGCGAAGGCGTTGCCAACTTCTCTACTTCGGTGATGATAGCTATTGCACTGGCCTCCAACTTCGGCGGTATCGCCACCATTATCGGCACGCCGCCCAACGTGGCCTATGCCGCCTTTATCAACGACCGCTATAAATACAATATCGACTTTCTCGACTGGATGCTGGTGTGCACTCCGCTCTCCATCATCCTGCTGCTTTGCCTTTACCTGGTGATGGTGAAATGGCTCTACCCCAACCGCATGAAGGCCGACGATGCCACCCGCACCATGATCCGCGGGGAAGTGAACAAGCTGGGTCCCATTTCACCGGCAGAAAAAAGAGTGCTGGCAATTTTCCTGCTCACCGCCATCCTCTGGATCACCCGCGGCCTGATAAATAAGCTGGGCCTGAAGATCGACGACAACATGATTGCCATCATTGGCGCAGTTGCTCTCTTCATCATGCCGTCAGGAAGGGAAAAGAACGAAGCGCTTCTGGAATGGAATGATACAAAGAACATGGCATGGGGCATCCTGCTCCTTTTCGGCGGGGGCATAGCACTGGCTTCCGCGCTGGAAAAAGCAGGACTGATCGGCCAGTTGGGGCAGTGGTTCTCGCAGTTTGCCTTCAACCAGTTCACGCTGCTCCTGCTTGTAACTCTTGTTTCTCTTTTTGTAAGCGAAGTAATGAGCAACGTGGCCCAGGTAATTGTATTTGCCCCGGTGGTCAGCAGCCTTGCCGAAGCCGCCGGCATGCACCCGCTCCTGCTGGGCATCCCCATGACCCTTGCCGCCAGTTGCGCCGGAATGCTGCCCATGGGCACGCCTCCCAACGCCATCGCCTTCTCCAGCGGCTACATCAAGCTCCACCAAATGATGCGGGTGGGGCTTGTCATGAACATCATTTCCGTAATCCTGATCACGTTGTTTTGCTGGTTCTTTGTAAGAGTATGGTGAGTAGATAACCGGAAAGCGATAACCGACAACCGATGACCGATAACCGATAACCGATAAGAGATGACCGACAACCGATGTCTTCGAGAAGCCTTCGCGTCTTCGGCGGTTATCCGGTTATCGGTGGTCTCTAAACGGTCCTCAGAATCTCGGGCAGTTCAGTTTGCGGCGGTTGGGGTCAACGGGTCTTTTGATGTAGATGAGGGAAATCTCGGCGCCGCCGCGCATGTTGGATGCGGGCTTGAGGCTCGACATGTTGGCGTCGTAAGTAAAGCCAAGGTGGAAGGAGTTGAACTCCAGGCCTACGTAGGGAATGATGGCATCGCCGAGACGGAACCAGCTTCCCAGGTAAAGATTGGTGGGATTTTCAGGGTCTGCATTCAGGTTCAGCATATAGGCGCCGCCGATAACGGTATTCACCGCGTTGGCCTGGCGGCTGTGGATGGCGCTGAAATGAACGGCATCGAACTCGCCGCGGGGCAGCATGCCGCCGGCCTGGATGGTCAGCCGTGGATCCAGGTAGTACTGGCCGCCCTGGAAGCTTTCCTTCGGACGGTTGATGTGGTACATGGATGCGCCCAGGTAAAAATTATTGGAGCCGTCGGTGGTGCCGTTGTACAGTATGCCGGCATTCACGTCGAGGTAAGATACATTGAGCTGGTTCTGGTTGAAGATCTCGCTGGTGATGCCGGTGAACCCGTTGGCGGTCAGTTGATCGAGGAATACTACTTTGGTGATGTCCAGCCGCTTGTTGGAATAGGTTCCCTGGAAGCCGAGGCCCAGTTGGTTGAAGCCGTTCTCGTCCAGCGCTTTGTGATAGGAAAGAGAGAGGGCCGCGAAGTTGTTCTGCAGCACGCCGTTGCCGCTTTTGTCGGAGAAAGCCATGATGCCGAGGCCAAACTGGTCGAATTCGGGTATCCTGTCCTTGAGCAGTCCTACGTCGAAGGAAACGGTTGCGGTGGTAAAGGCGTTATTGATGGTAGGCCACTGGTTACGGTAATTGCCGGCAACGCGGAAATCGCCGTCGAACTTGCCCGTAAGGGCGGGGTTCAGCGTCAGTGGCGAAGCAAAGAATTGGGAGAAATTAGGGTCCTGTGCCCGGCCAGCGAAAGCAACAGCCAATAATAAAGCAGAACAAAGAAGCTTTCTCATTCGCGACAGTTAGGTGTGGAAATTACAAATAAACGCCAGACTGCCCAATAAATTTTACACCTACGACTGTATTTTAACACCAAAGGCAAGATCGCCTGCATCACCGAGTCCCGGCACGATATACCCCTTGGCTGTCAGCTCATCGTCGATGGCTCCGCACCATACCGTTGCTTCGGGAATTTCGCGGCGAATGAACTCGATACCCACCGTACAGGCAATGGCCGTTACAATGTGTATCTGGCTGGGCCGTCCTTCCTCTTTCAGGTACTGTATGGTCTTTACAAGCGATGCGCCCGTGGCCAGCATGGGGTCAGACACAATGATCACCCGCCCGTCTATCTCGGGGCAGGAGAGGTAATCGAGGCTGATCTGGAAATTGCCGTCCTGGTCGTGCTTGCGGTAGGCAGATACAAACGCGTTATCGGCCTTGTCGAAATAATTCAGCAGCCCCTGGTGCAGCGGCAGGCCGGCACGAAGGATGGTGGTGAGCACCGGCTGCTCTTTCAGCACGGAGCAGACGGCAGTGCCGAGGGGAGTTTGCACTTCTACTTCGGTACTTACCAGCTTTTTGCTGATTTCGTAGGCTGCTATCTCGCCGATACGCTCCAGGTTGCGGCGGAACCGCATGCGGTCCTTCTGGATTTCCACATCGCGCACCTCGGCAACCCAGTTGCTGACCAGTGAATGTTCCCTGCTTAAATTGATGACCATGACTTGAACTCCTGCTTTCGCCAAACCTACGAAGAAAAGGTGGAAGGGTAAAAGGTGGAAGGCAGAAGGCGGAACCCGGAGGGGGAAGTTCCAAGTCGTGAGCCCTAAGCCGTAAGTCTTAAGCCATAAGGCTCAAGCCCCAAGCTTAGCCCTCAACTATGACTTATGACTTAAGGTTTACGGCTTAAGGCTTACGGCTCCGGGCTTCGCCTTCTACCCTTATGCCTTACACCTTCTACCTTCTCTCGCTACCTTTGCCCCCATGCTTTACCGAACTATTGGCCTTATGAGCGGAAGCTCCCTGGATGGACTGGATGTTGCCTTTGCGGAGATACATGAGAATGGCGGCGCCTGGAGCGCCGAGATACTGGCGGCAGATTGCTATTCCTATCCGTCCGGGTGGGTAGACAGGCTGAAGAACGCCACTTCGCTGAATGCCCTTGATTACCAGCTTCTTCACGTGGATTACGGCCATTACCTGGGCGAGCAGGTGAACCGCTTTATCGAGGAGAACGGCTTGCACTACAAGGTGGCCCTCATCTCTTCCCACGGCCATACTACCTTCCATATGCCCGGGCGGCGGATGACCGGCCAGTTGGGCGATGGAGCCGCCATTGCCGCCGTTACAGGCCTGCCCGTTGTGAGCGACCTGCGGGCTATGGACATAGCTTTCGGAGGCCAGGGAGCGCCCATCGTGCCTGTCGGCGAAAAACTGCTGTTCCGCGATCATTCGCTTTTTCTGAACCTGGGCGGCATCGCCAATATTTCCTTCAATACTTCCGAAGCTTACATAGCTTTTGATGTTTGCCCCGCCAACCGCGTGCTGAACATGCTGGCCGCCCTTGACGGTAAAGAATACGATGCCGGTGGACAGATGGCCTCCGAAGGACACGTTCACGAAGAGCTGCTTCAAAAGCTGAACGCTCTTCCTTATTACGCTCAACCCTATCCGAAATCCCTGGCCAACGACTTCGGCACCGATGAAGTATTTCCCATTGTCCAGTCTTTTGGCCTGAGCGTTCCGGATGCGCTGCGTACTTACGTGGAGCATATCGTGCAGCAGATAGGGAGAACGATAAGAGACCACCGACGACCGATAACCGATGACCGGCAAACGACCACCGAACCTCCTACGGCCGGCGAAGGCTTGCCGCAGGCGCAGCAAACTTCAAACCTCAAACCTCAAACCTCAAACCTCCTGGTCACCGGCGGCGGGGCTTTGAATACTTTCCTGGTCAACAGGTTGCAGGAAGAACTGGAGCCGCTGGGAGTTGAAGTGAGCATTCCCGATGAAAAGCTGGTGCAGTACAAGGAAGCGCTGGTGATGGCCCTCATAGGCGTTCTTCGCTGGCGCCAGGAATACAATGTTCTTTCCTCCGTAACAGGCGCCCGCCGCGACAGCATCGGCGGAGCGCTGTGGATAGGGCAGGAGGCGTGAAGGGAAGCTGCGGATAGTTGGCTTCGAGCTGCGAGTAGAACCCTTGAATTTTAGGGTTCCGCTTGCAGCTTGAAAGCAACAGCTTGCAGCAATTCCTCTCGCCGCGAACAACTCG
>DASWNB010000210.1:0-3338 GCA_036399455.1 Flavisolibacter sp.
ATGTTCTTCCGCACGGTTTCGGTCAGGATGACGTTCTCCGCGGGTATCCCAAATTTATCTATGTAGATGCGGACCTTTTCGTGCTCGCTGCCGTTGATTAGCATGAGGAATTTCACGCGGGGCTCACGGCGCAGGAACACCTGGAAGAAACGCATCATTTCATCGATCATGTACCAGGTACCGATGGAGCCTACATAGGAAATGACCACATCATCCGGGCGGATGCCCAGCTTCTGCTTCAGCTCCTCTACCTTTTCCTGCGGCACGCTGGCGGGATTGAACAGGTCGAGGTCAACGCTGCAGGGAATGACGGTGATGTTTTCGGGGTTCTTCAGCAGGTTCCAGGAAAGTATCTGCTCTTTTGCCTTGTAGGTAAGACAGGTGGTATAGTCGTTCACGCGAAAGCACTCCGTTTCCTTTTCCTTGAAAAATTTATAGACGGAGCGGTACACCGGGTTTTTAAGGTCCCACAGGTTGCCATCCACCCTCTCATCTGCCCAGAAACCGCGAACGTCATTGAGGTAGCGGACGCCGTATTTCTTTTTCAGTTTCAGTGCTACCAGCGTAGCTATGCCTGAGCGGGTATGAACAAGGTCGAATTTCTTTTGAACCTGTAGTTTCCTGGCGGTCCGCCACATATTCCGGTAATCGTAAACAGAGGAAAGTATCGGCGGCTTTTTGTGGTATTGCAGGGGCACCCAGTGTATGGGATAGCCCTTGATGATTTCCTCTATGGCTTCCTTGCGGTCCTTGTAGCGCTGTGGCTTCTCGCAACTCAATATGGTGAACTCGTACCCGCGGCGGGTAAGTCCCATCAGGTAGGGAAGTATCTGCGATTGCCCCAGCGGATCGGTCAGCCCGTCATAGGATATAAATAAAATTTGTTTCGTGCTCATGGAGCAGTTTCTTTTTTATGGCTGCGCTTCGCTTAGCCGGGTCTAACCGCCAGGACGCAAAGACGCGAGGCTATTTTGTTAAGAGGTTTACAGATCATTAACCACCGCAAAGAACACGCACTTGTCCCGCAGCAGGCGGGAAAGTAGCGCAAAGGAAGAGACTTGCATTCTCAGTCTCGGCTGTGGACTGTGGACTGTGGACTGTGGACTTCCTCTCCCATCCACTTACTGTACCACATCTGGAACATCAATAAGTACCAGATCTTCAGGTGCCTTTCTGTGCGGCCGCTGAAGAATTCGTTAACGAGGCTTTGTACTTCCTTGGTGTTGAAGAGGCCGTGCTTTTTCAGCGAGGCTTCGCCGAGGTGCTCCTGCACCAGCTCCTTCAGCTCGCGGGTAAGCCAGGTTTCAATGGGAATGGCAAAGCCCATCTTGGGACGCTCCATCATCTGCTGCGGTATGTGCCTGTGCACTATCTGCTTCAGTATGTATTTCTTCTGCCCCTTGTAATATTTATAATCCGAAGGAAGCTGCGCCGCCCACTCGATGATATGCTGATCCAGGAAAGGCTCTCTTCCTTCAAGGCTTACGGACATCGTAGCCCTGTCCACCTTTTGCAGTATATCGTCCACCATGTAGGTCTGGTAATCCACGGCCATCATGTAGGAAAGCGGGTCGTAAAATTCTTCCTTCAGCTCGTTGCTGGAATGCGGCGTGGGCAGCTCCGTTACGGATTTGGCAAAGAGGCGGCCCAGGTCTTTTTTCGTGAACACCTGGCTCAGGTTCTTCAGCAGCTCCGATGGCGAGGGGTCGTTCAGCAGGTTCTTCAGCTTATCATAACGGCTGTGAAAGTTGTACTGGTTGCGGAAGTAGGGAATGCTTTCGGAAGAAACAGATTCCATGGCGGCAACGGCCATCTTCCGCAGGGGCTTGGGCAGGGCGTTGAGCTTCTGGCTGTAGCGCCGCAGGTAGTCGTAACGGTTGTAACCCGCAAATATCTCATCACCCGCATCAGCCGAAAGGGCTACGGTTACCGTCTTGCGGGCAAGGCGGCTCACCAGTATGGTGGGAATGGCGCTGCTGTCCGCAAAAGGCTCATCATAGTAATAAGGCAGGTCGGGAATGATCTGGAGGGCTTCCTCGGGCGTGCAGTAGTATTCGGTATGATCGGTGCCCAGGTGCTCCGCGATCTGCTTGGCAAAGGGCGCTTCGTCCAGCTTTTCCTCGGTCATGCCGATGGTGAAGGTCTTTATCTTCTCGGTGCTGTTCTTTTGAAGCAGGGCCGTTACGCAGGAGCTGTCGTAGCCGCCGCTCAGGAAAACGCCTACGGGCACATCGGCCACCATGCGGAGCTGGAAGGATTCCTGCAATATCTTCTCCGTTTCCTCCACTGCGTCGGGCAGGCTGATATCGAGCTTGGGCTTGTTGTAATGGTCGTAAACGTTCCAGTACTGCTTCAGGCTGATCTGCTTTGTACCGAAATTGAGGCGGAGCAGGTAACCGGGCGACAGCTTATGCGTGTTGTTGAAAATGCAGTAAGGATGGGATACGGAGCCGTACTGGAGGAAACTCGCCACCGCATCGGGATTGATCTCTTTTTTAAACGAAGGATGCGCCGCCAGCGATTTCAGCTCGGAGCCGAACAGGAAAACATCATCCTCATAGTAATAGTAGAACGGCTTCACGCCGGCACGGTCGCGGATGCACACCAGCTCGTCATTCCTTTCATCGAACAGGGCAATGGCAAACATGCCGCGGAACTGGTGCAGGGCCGCCTCGCCCCACTGCCTCCAGGAGTGAAGGATCACTTCGGTATCGGAGTGGGTGCTGAATTGGTGGCCTTCGGCCAGGAGCCTGTTGCGTATCTCCTCGTAATTATATATCTCACCGTTGAATATAAGGTGCAGCCCGTCGTAGTGCATGGGCTGGTTGGCGGCGGAGCTCAGGTCAATGATGGAGAGGCGGCGGTGGCCCAGGCCAACCAGTGCATCCCCGGCATCGGAATAGTACACGCCCTGCCCGTCGGGGCCGCGATGGGGGACAGCACAGGCCATTTTGGCCAGTACGTCTTCTGTAGTTTTCTTCCTGAAATCAATAAAACCGGCAATTCCACACATGGTGCAAAGAAAGGTATTTTCACGCGGAGGCGCAAAGGAGAGAAGCTGTTGGCTGATAGCTATCGGCTGTTAGCAGAACAGGAACAGCGAAAGAGAACCTGCGCAAAAATGATGAATAAGAGAACAGTGCTCGTAGGCTGCACGTGAACAAGCCATCAGCTAACAGCTATCAGCCAACAGCTTTCTTGATCCCCTTCACTACCGCCGCTTTATGATTACCATGATAAGTAATGAAATCAGCGAAGGTTACTTCCATGCCGAATTCCTGGAACCATTTTTTTACGGTGGAGATACGCTGGGGATGGTCGTGCTCGGGTGAGAACAT
>DASWNB010000211.1:0-5124 GCA_036399455.1 Flavisolibacter sp.
TTTCTGGTGGTTTCCTTTCCGGTGCCAGGCCAGCGCCAGGTTGCGGACGGCTTCTATTCCCCCGCCGGTCTGCCTCATGCCTTCGAGCAGGCGGATGGCTTCGTCGTACTGCTTCCATTCATCCAGCATAAAGGCAATAGCTTTCAGAACGGCCATGCTGCCGTGCGATGCCTCGGCTGCGTTGGTGAGCGCCGCCACGGCTTCGCTTACAAAGCCTGTTTCAAACAGGTGCTGGGCCGCATCCAGGTAAAAGCCGGGCTCATTACCGTAGGACTGCTGCAACTCGCGGTACTTCGAAATCTTATCCAAAGAACCCACCTGCTTCAGTTCCTTCAGGTAATCCACGTCCTCCATGTTCTTCAGCTTGTAGGGCTTATTATGATCGTAATAATAATTGCGCTGGTACCTGCCTTTCTTGGTTTCGATCAGGATCACTCCATTGGCGCCGCTGCTACCATAGAGCGCAGTGGCCTGGGCATCTTTCAGCACCGTGATTTTTTCAACATCATTCACATTTAAGAGGTTGTCGAGGCTGCCGGATACCGGCACGCCATCAAGAACATAAAGAGGCAGGCTGTTATTATTGAGAGAGTTCAGGCCGCGTATGCGTATGTTGGAAAGCTGGCTACCGGGAGAGGCGGCGAAGCCATTACCGGAGCTTATTTGGATACCGGCCACACGTCCCTGCAGCGCCTGCTCTACAGAAGTGAACCCGCCGCGGCTGATCTCATCCGAGCGGACCACCACCGAGCCCAGCGACTGCTTTCTCATTGATGAGTAAGAAGTCACAACTACTTCGTTCAAGCCTTCGTGCGAAACGGACCGCTCCTTATCCGCAACCGCCGGTTCAATATTCGCAGCCACTGGCGCACCACCGCGATCTTCTTTCGTATTAACAGCGGTATTGGATGAAACGGGAGCCGAAGGGTTAATGGGCGCCGCCTGGCTGTCCCACATGCGTATCCAGTGATTATACATCGCGGTCACGTCCCTTAAAACATCCATCTGCGTAAGCTGCTTCACCGGAACAGGCTCGCGTTTTACATATCCCTGCTGCAGGCATTCTTCTTCAAGTTCTTTGGGGGGCTCAATGTTGTAGCGAACATAATCTTCCACCCGCTCCAGTACAATGTAGGATGTGTTGGGTGTAACAATCCTCTCCTTTCTTCCGAAAGCCAGCATCTTGTCCCACTGGTGCTGCTTAACGATCGCGTCAAATTCCAGCAGCGCTTCCAGCCTGTCCAATGCAGGGGAAAAACATGAGGAGGAACGAGTGATGACCAACTTCTCCACCCGGTCCTTACGGTTGTTGTTCCCATAAACGAACAGCAGTGTATCCATAAAGCCCCCGAGTGTTCCGGCAAGCATCAGTTGCCCTGCTTCCGGCAGCAGCGACTGGTGATCGATCACGGTTTTGCCCGATGCGGACTGAATATCCAGCAGCAACTGCTTTGCCTTGCCCATAACCGTTATTGCCTCACTGATACGCGTCTTCTCCAGGTCAATCACACGGCCGCCGCTCTCCCCTATGATCCTGTCGAGATGAGGATGGTTGGTATTGTTGCTGGAGATGCAATAGAGATACGCGTTGCCCGGCATGGGCATGTCCCTTCCATAGCTGTTGTTGCCATCGGTAAACAGCAGGATGGCATCGTCTTTCAAAGTGGACAGGTCAATGACACCCAGCTGGGTGGCGCCATCGTACTGCCTGGAGCGGAGGTAATTGTCCCAACGGCTGTCGCCGCCGGAAGGATAAAAAACGGCTGTATCCTGCAGGCGGTAGTTGAAAGGAATGATGGTGAGCTGTGAAATGCTGTAATAGGAAATGTATTGTTTCAGCAGGCTGATCTCCTTTTCTACGTTCCGCGTATTGCCGGAGGCGGATACATCCCAGAACACGGTAACTCTTTTAGGGGAGAAGTCGTATTCCGTACTGCCGGAAGGCTGGTAACGCAGCGCGAAGTAGGTGGTATTATCCTTTGTGCGGGTGCAGAAGTCGGAGTTCCCCAGTAAAGGCAGCGAAAAAGAGATGGGCCTGTTAAGCAGTATTTTATGAAAAGAAGCCCGGAACTGGTGGTCCTCACGGGCGGAGCTGAACCTGCCCTGAAGCAGCCCGCCCCTGAAGATAGGTTTGTGCGTAGTGCCGCCCACCTGTACGAGAGCAGAGAATTCGTCAACGGTATCGGCTATGTTCAGCGGCAGGAGGTAGTCGATGCTTTCCTTACCGGCTTTCATGGCCTGCTGTATGGTCATGCTCACCCTGCGGGTGCCGCGGGCTGCAATGGGATAGATGCGCAGGCTGTAGGAATTGTAGCCGTCCCACTGAAGCAGTGCGGGATCGATGCGCTTACCTACAATGGTGTTGTAGGCGTTGGCGGCCTTCCATTTTTCTTCTATGGAGCCGTCACGGAACTTGCCGTAGAGATCGAGTTGAAAAGCGGTAATGGCCTGCCCTGGCTGAAGCTGGAAGCGGTGCAGCCCTTCTATTTCGGAGTCGTTGGGATTGTAGAACTCCATTTCTATATAAGTAGTAGCTGTAAAGGGGTCGGCGCTGATGTTGATGGTGCATTTTTTAAGCTGCATAGGGCGGTCCCACTGGCGCTGGGCTGTTGCAGTAAGAAAGCAGGCAGCAAGAAGTATCAGGGAGAGTAATGTCTTCTGCATAAACAACTGGTTTGGCAGCTAGATGCCCGGGGGAAAAGGATTGCACACGGGGAAGAAAAAAATTTCACGCAAAGGCGCTAAGAACGCGGAGGCGCAAAGGAGAAAAGCTGTTGGCTGATAGCTGATGGCTGTTAGCAGAGCAGGAACACGGAGGGAGTGCCTGCGCAAAATGATGAATAAGAGTACCAATGCTCATAGCTGAACGTTGACAGGCCAACGGCTAATAGCCAACAGCCAATAGCGTTCTTCGCTTCTTCCCGCGAAATACTCTTGTGCTAGCTTGGGAATAAATCGCCCTGGCGGGGAGCCATGCCTGGAAACTCCCTAACGTCTATATGGCCGAAGGCAAAGGATTTCAATGCCTTATCGTAACTGTATATGCAACTGGCATTATTAACGATAGCAGTAGATATAATCAGGTGATCCACTTTCATCTTCTGCCGGGTTGTATCGTTAACGGATGCGATCCTTTTGATTTCTTCAAACCTCCCATGAAGCAATTGGGCATACTTCAAAGCAGCCCTGGTGTCAAAATCAGCAATGATAAAATTCCTTGTCAATATTTGAAGGAACTGAGCCCTGATCTGGTCCGGCTCCGGAACAAGCACTTCAGCAGCAACCACTGCAGGAACTATAACATCATGCTCCTCTTTATCCACCCAATCAAAAAAAGCCTCAGCCTTAGATACCATATCCTCTTGTCCGGTGGCAGGTTGCTTTTTGATACCCCAAATGATTATTTGTGAATCAATGCAGACTATCATGTCAATCCCTAAGCAGTTGATTGTTTATATCATCATTGGTATTGAACTTGTCCCAGAACCCGCTACTCAATCTTTGGAGGTCCTTAATAGCTTTGGAGGCTCTGCCTGGTGTATATTCCAGTATATCACTTAGTTTGAAATCTTCTATCCGCAAAGTTTCCGGGTCCCATTTGGCAATTCCCTTCAAAGCAACCTTCTCATATAATTTTGCGGCCAAGGCCTTTGCGTTAGCTTCGGACGTGCTGAAAATCAAAACATACTCATCATTGATCTTCAAATGCACATTAGGATTCTCTCCGCCAGCATCCATGAGCCTGCCGAATATGGTAGTTTCTCCCTTTATGATCTGGGTCTTGTTCAGGTTTATCTCAGTGGTTGGCGTGAATGTAGAGAGTGTTGTTCCGTTGTGGGTAAAGTATCCTGTGCAGTTATGCTTTTTTGAAAATTTAGCAATTGCTTTTAAATGGCCCAGGGTTGCATTATTGAGATTCTTATAATCTCCTGTGCTTATACTATCTGAGATGAACCGGTAGCTAGCCAGTACTGCCGGCGATGCTTTCCTTGGAATAAACCGCAGGTCCAGACTCTCATCCCTTATGGCATCAAAGGAGAATAAAAGCTGTTCCGTATCTATTTCAGGATATTTCTCTTTGATAGTAGACAAAAGCGCCTTTTCGAAGTTGAAGATCAATTCCGCAACTTCGTGAGGTTTAACGGAAGACGGGCTGATCCCGTTTCCTTCAAACTTCAGTTCTATTATATCGTCGGCGTTGTCCATTACAAGATGCAAAATATCGCTTTTCCGGGCTGAACTCAAACGGTGGCCGTTAAAGTTAAAAGAGTTTTTCCCAGCGTTCCTGGTGATTAATAATAAAACATCGGAATGTACAGAGTTCACGAATAAACCCCAGTTTCCATCTAGTCTTCAGTGATTAAAATTTAGTTCCTGATTCCCTCAAAACAATTTCCCCTGCTCGCCGGGCCTTCTGAAGTTGGTGGTATCAAGTTCCAGCCTTTCGTGGTTTAGCTTGTATTTGCGGGTGTAGGTGTGGTACTGGTCCGCTACCAGTTGGGCTATGTGGCCTTCGCCGCGCATGCGTACGCCCCAGCGGCTGTCGTTTACCTTACCGTTGTGGCTGGACTCGATAAGGTGCCAGACCTTGTCTGCACGATCGGGAAAGTTTTTGTAGAGCCAGTCGTGGAAAAGCAGCTTAATGGCGCCGTTAAGACGGATAAAGGTGTAGGCAGAAAAGGTGGCGCCTGCCTCGGCGGCCGCCTTGATGATGGCCGGCATTTCGTGCTCGTTCAATCCCGGTATCATGGGGCCCAGCATGACGCCCGTTCTCACCCCGGCATCGCTCAGTTCCTTGATGGTGCGCAGGCGCTGTTTGGCCGTAGTGGTGCGGGGCTCCATGGCGCGGCGCAGGTCTTCGTCAAAGGATGTGATGGACACCAGCACCGAAACCAGGTTTTTTTTCGCCATCTCGCGGAGCAGGTCTATGTCGCGGAGCATGCCTGCATTTTTGGTGATCATGCCTACTGGCTGGTTGAATTCATTGCATACTTCAAGAAGCCCCCTTGTCAGGCGGAACTTTTTTTCCGCAGGCTGGTAGCAATCCGTGTTTCCGCTCAGGCCGATGGGCAGGCATTCCCAGGAAGGATTCATCAGGAATTTGCGCAGCAGTTGCGGGGCGTT
>DASWNB010000212.1:0-2039 GCA_036399455.1 Flavisolibacter sp.
TTGCCTCCGGCGGCGTGCTGAGTGATGATAAAAAGACCTGGTATCCCACGGAAAGCTCTCTCAAGGGCTCGAAGTTTAAAAACCCGGGGCAGATCAGTTCCGATAAAACGCCCGAGTTCTACACCGAAGTAAAAGACTTCCTCCGCCCGAACCTGCTGGTGTTCACCAAATGCGACAAGATATTGCTTGAAGGCGTGACCTTCCAGAACTCTCCCGCCTGGTGCCTGCATCCCCTTATGAGCAGCAACATCACCGTAAGGAATCTCCAGGTAAAAAATCCCTGGTACGCCCAGAATGGGGACGGCATCGACCTGGAAAGCTGCAGGAATGTGCTGATAGAGAACAGCGTATTTGACGTAGGCGACGACGGTATCTGCATCAAGTCCGGCCGTGACGCCGAAGGACGCAAAAGGGCCATGCCTACCGAAGACGTGATCGTACGCAACTGTACCGTTTATGCAGCGCATGGCGGCTTTGTGATCGGCAGCGAAATGAGCGGCGGCGCCAGGAACATCTGGGTAGACAACTGCACCTTTATCGGTACAGACATCGGCCTGCGCTTTAAAACCACCCGCGGCCGTGGCGGCATAGTGGAGAATATCTTCATAAAGAACATAGCCATGAAGGACATTGTCGGCGAAGCCATCCTGTTCGACATGTACTATGCGGCCCAGGACCCGATTCCCCTGGCCGGTGAAAAAAGAGAGCCGCCGAAGGTAGAATCGCGTCCTGTCAGCGAGGAAACGCCCCAGTTCAGGAACATTTACATCAACGGCGTGGTAGCCAATGGCGCCGAGAAAGCCATCTTCGTAAGAGGACTGCCAGAGATGAACGTAAAGAACATCGTGCTGGAAAACATGGTGCTCCAGGCAAAACATGGCCTGGACATGACCGAAGGCAGCAACATTACCCTGAAGAACGTGCAGCTCATCACCAGCGACACCGACCCGGTCATGAACATCCACAACAGCAGGAACATCACGCTGGATAAGATCCAGTACGCCCAGGCCGAGCTCCTGCTCAACATCAGCGGCGAGAAAAGCAGCGGCATCAAGCTGACCGCCACCGACACCGGCAAGGCGAAGAAGGGAATCGAATACAGCTACGGAGCCACCGAAGCAGCAACAGGGATGAACGATAAGAGATAACCGACCACCGATAACCGGAAAGGTAAAGGGTGAAAGGCAAGTAAAAAGAGCCGTCCACCATAAACGACCCATTCACGATTCACGATTGACGATTGACGATTCACCATTCACCATTCACCATTCACGATGAAAAGACTCCTCATAATAACAGCCATCCTCACCGCTTCCCTCTCCTCCGTTGCGCAGAACTGGTCGCAGCAGTTGGCGGCAACGGCAATGAATATATGGAAGGATTCTTTCCTGCTGGAAGGCGACAAAGCGGCCAAGTGGCGGTACGACCAGGGCGTGATCCTCAAAGGCATCGAGGGTATCTGGAACGCTACCGGCAATGCAGATTACTTCCGTTACATTCAAAAGAGCATGGATTTTTATGTGCGGGAAGACGGCACCATCAAAGGCTATCGTCCGGACGAGTACAACATCGATCACATCAACAACGGCAAGCTGCTCCTGCTTCTTTACCGTGTTACCGGGAAAGAAAAATACAAGAAGGCTTCCGACTTGCTCCGCAACCAGCTCAAAACACATCCCCGCACTTCCGAAGGCGGCTTCTGGCATAAAAAGATCTACCCCTCCCAAATGTGGCTCGACGGGCTGTACATGGGACAGCCTTTCTATGCCGAATACGCTGCACTCTTCCGCGAGGACAGCGCCTTTAAAGACATCACCCGCCAGTTCGTATTGATGGAGCGCCACTCACGCGACGCTAAAACAGGACTTCTCTTCCACGGCTGGGACGAAAGCCGCCAGCAGAAATGGGCCGATCCCAACACAGGCCGCTCACCCAACGTATGGGGACGGGCGCTGGGTTGGTACGGCATGGCTATGGTAGATGTTCTGGATCACTTTCCCTCAAATCATCCCGGCAGGGATTCCATCATCGGCATCCTC
>DASWNB010000213.1:0-3997 GCA_036399455.1 Flavisolibacter sp.
CGAGCCAAAGCGCCAATCAGCGCAGCCAGCGACAACAGGCGCAGCACGAAAGGAAATCCCACTAAGGAATTGCGGAAGGTGGTAACGCTGAAGGCTTCGGCGGAGGACACGGTGATGGCTGCCCGGCGCTTTCGCCTGTAATGCAGGAAAGCGAGCAGGGGCAGCAGCGCCAGGAAATACAATACCCGGGGATGCGCAAATTCGATATGTTTAAACCAGTCGTACAGCATTATTTAAGCTCCTCTATGGCAATGATGCTTTCCCTGACAACGGTTCTCGATTCACGGTTCTCCTCCTGCAAAGGCTGGAAGCGGGCGAACTTCACCATGTCGCTCAGGCGCAGCGATTGCAGCAGCCGGTTGTAAAGGTCGTTCGGCAATCCCAGCCTGCCTATCTGCACGGCCAGGTCATCTGTGGTTTTGGAGAACGACTGGATGCCCTTCTGCCTGTGCAGGTAGTCGCGTAATATGTCGGTCAGTTCTGTATAATATATGCGGTTGTCTCCCTCCGGCGACAGGTTGTCCAGCCTTGCCAGGGCCTTGCGGTAGGCATCCTCCGACGGAGGGGCCACGACCGGCGCGGGCTGTTCCTGCTTTTTCCCCTTTGGAAAGAACAGGAGAAAGAATACCAGCAGCAGCAGGCCGATAGCCACATACCAGATCCATTTTGACTGCTCCGGCTTCTGCACGTCGATGATGTCCTTTATTTCATGGTAGGGCTGCGTTGTGTCAAAGGGGGTATAGGAAACATCTATGGAGATGGGTTTTGTTCGGGCACGGCCCAGCTCCAGTGCGGGAATGGTGTAGCGGCCGCTGTCCCAGCTTGTAAGCGTAAGCGTCTGGCTTCCCGCCGTTCCACCCGCCACCTGCTGCGTATCGATCTTCGACCGCTGAAGTATTTCGAAGTGCGCCAGCGAATCCACGTCAAACCATTCAAAAGAACCCCCTTCAGGAAAAACGGCCCGCAGCTCCAATCCGAACTGTTCGCCGATGAGTATCTTCCGCTTGTCCGCCGTGGCGGATGCTTCGGACTGCGCAAAGGCGTGCAGTACACAGAGAAGGCAGCATGCAAGCGAAAGGATTCTTTTCATTATTTGTTCCTGCTGATAAAAAAACGTTGAAGCACTTTTACATAATCCTCGTCGGTGCGGACGTGGAGAAGGTCGCAGCCTGCGCTTTTGAAGCTGTCGTTGCTGTAATCGGTTATCCTGAAAAATTCTTTTTCGTATTCGTAACGCACAAAGGAGCTGCCCGTATCTACCCATTTCTGCTTTCCGGTTTCCGAGTCTTCCACCCGCAGCATGCCTACGGAGGGCAGTTGCATGTCCATGCGGTCGTACAGCTTGATGCCGATGAGGTCGTGCTTGTTGCCTGCAATCCGCAGCGCATCCTGGTAGTTGGCGTCGATGAAGTCGCTGAGGATAAAGGCAATGCTTTTCTGGCGCGTGGTGTTCGTAAAATAGCGAAGCGCTTTTTTCAGCTCGGTCTTTTTCTGGTGCGATTCGGAGGACAGGAGTTCACGGACTATGTACAGCGCATGCTGCTTTCCTTTCTTTGGGGGAATGTATTTTTCAATCTTATCGCTGTACAGTATCAGCCCGATCTTATCCGCGTTGTTCACGGCGGAAAAGGCAACCACGGCAGCAATCTCGGTAGCGATATCTTTCTTGGTGGCGTTCACCGTTCCAAACAGGGAACTGGCGCTTACATCCACCAGCAGCATCACGGTTAGCTCACGCTCCTCCTCGAATATCTTGCTGAAGGGATGGCCAAAGCGTGCCGACACATTCCAGTCGATAAAACGTATGTCATCACCCGCCGTGTATTCCCGCACTTCCTTGAACGACATGCCCTTGCCCTTGAAGGCGCTGTGGTACTCGCCTGTGAACAGGTCGGTTGTAAGCTTTTTGCTTTTGATCTCCAGCTCACGCACTTTTTTTAATATTTCGGCTGTCGTCAGCATAGGGTAAGGGATCAGGGGAGGTTTATTTTTTCAAGGATCTTCGCTATCACATTTTCCGTGGTCACGTTTTCCGCTTCGGCTTCGTAGGTGAGGCCCAGGCGGTGGCGCAGCACGTCGTTGCAGATGCTTCTTACATCTTCGGGCACTACATAACCTCTTTTATTCAGGAAGGCCTGCGCCTTTGCGGCAAAAGCCAGGTTGATGCTTCCGCGGGGCGATGAGCCGTAGGAGATCAGCGGCTTCAGCTCAGGCAGCTTGTATTCCTCAGGCTGGCGGGTGGCAAACACTATGTCGATGATGTATTGCTCCACCTTTTCATCCATATACACTTCACGCACCAGTTGCCGGGCGGCAAGTATTTCCTGCATGGACACTACGGGCCGTACCTCGGGCGCCGACAGTCCCTGCACGTTCTGGCGGATAATGAGCTGTTCCTCGCTTTTTGACGGGTAGCCCACCACTACTTTCATGATAAAGCGGTCTACCTGTGCTTCGGGCAGGGGGTAGGTTCCCTCCTGCTCCAGGGGGTTCTGGGTTGCCAGTACCAGGAAGGGCTCGTCAAGCTTATACGTGGTATCGCCAATGGTCACCTGTCTTTCCTGCATGGCTTCAAGCAGGGCGCTTTGCACCTTGGCCGGGGCGCGGTTGATCTCGTCGGCCAGGATGAAATTGGCGAAGATGGGCCCTTTGCGCACCACGAATTCGTTGCGTTGCTGGTTGTATATCATGGTGCCGATAACGTCGGCGGGCAGCAGGTCGGGGGTGAACTGGATACGGCTGAATTTGGCATGAATGGCTTGCGCAAGCGATTTGATGGCGAGCGTCTTGGCCAGCCCGGGCACGCCTTCCAGCAGCACATGGCCGTTGCTGAGCAGCCCTATGAGCAGCCTGTCGAGCATATACGTCTGCCCGATAATGACCTTACCAACCTCTGTTCTAAGCGTATCGACAAACCTGCCTGCATAGCTGATCCGTTCGTTCAACTGCCTGATATCGTCTGCGGTTTTAATCATAGTCCAGGTTTAGGCTAAAAATACGAAGCCTGCCTTAGCAAATTACCTGCCGGAAGTTAAAACTCGTTTCTGGTTTCTGGTTCTTTTAGATCAACCCTCGCGCCTTAGTGGTTAACCTTTCAGGCGGCTGCGCTGCGCTTGCCGGGGATTAACCGCCAAGACGCCAAGACGCAAGGCATATTTCACGCAAAGGCGCAAAGAACGCAAAGGCGCAGAGAACGCAAAGGCGCAGAGAAAAGAAGAAGAGAAGAAGAGAGGCTTTACAGCGGCCAATCGTCTCTCGCTTACTCCCTGCTTCTTTGCACCTCCGCGTTCTTAGCGGCTTTGTGTCAAACCTCGCGTCTTGGCGTCTTGGCGGTTAATCCCCGGCAAGCGCAGCGCAGCCAACCAGGCACAACAAACAACAAACAAGAAACGTTTTATTACTTTGCAATACCTTAAAACGCATACGTATGAAAAACAAGTTCCTGGCCCTGGCCGCCCTTTCCGTTTTGTTCTTTGCCTGTGATAAGGAAGACGAACCCGATGAACCCACCCGCACTCAAACCATTACCCAGGCATCATGGAAGCTGGACGTGGCGGGTATTGACCAGGATAAGGATGGCGATATAGATGTTACCATCACCAGCCAGATACCCTCCTGCATGGCGGACAATACGCTCACGCTGGCCTCCAACGGCACGGGCACCGTGGATGAAGGCACCGTAAAATGCAACGCCTCCGACCCGCAGACCAGTCCCGTTACCTGGAGCTTTTCCAACAACGAAACCACCCTCAATATGAACAGCACGTTCGTAGGCATGGGCGGACAGTCCAAAATACTGGCCTTAACCACCACGTCGCTCAGTCTTTCGAAGGACTCAACCCTGCCGTTCTTTGGGAATGTAGCGGTGATTGTGAATTTGAAGCATTAGAGGTGAATGGTCAATGGTGAATAGGTGTAAGTATTTGATTTAACCGCCAGGACGCCAGGACGCTAGGATTTCACGCCAAGGCGCAAAGGAAAGGCAAAGAAGGAGTCG
>DASWNB010000214.1:0-2043 GCA_036399455.1 Flavisolibacter sp.
ACAGCTATCAGCTAACAGCCATCAGCTTCTCCGCAACGGCTCACAGCTCGCAGCTTAAAACTCACAGCTTAAAAATCCTTCTGCCCATACTTATGCCTGTACCTGTCGTTCAGTTGCTTGTGCTTGTCCGTCAGGTCAACCTTGCGGCCCTGGATGAAGGCATCGGTAACCTGGCTGGTGCGCATGTCAAGGATGTCGCCTTCTGAAATGATGATATTGGCATCCTTGCCCACTTCGATGCTGCCGGTCTTATCGGCAACGCCCAGGATCTTTGCGGCATTCAGGGTGATGGCCTGGAGCGCCTGCTCCCTGGTGAGACCGTATGTGGCGGCGGTGCCTGCATTGAAGGCCAGGTTGCGTCCGCGGGTCTGTCCGTCATCATCCGTAATAGAGAACAGCACGCCTGCTTTTTGCAGCAGTGCAGCCGTTTTGTAGGGCTGGTCCACATCGTCGTCGGGCATGGTGGGAAGGCTGTGCGGCTGGTTCAGGATAACCGGAACGTTGTGCTGCTTCAGCAGGTCGGCGATCTGCCAGCTATCGCTGCCGCCAACGATCACTATATCGATCCCGAATTCACGTACGAAATCCAGCGCTACCAGCATCTGCTTCACGGTGTTGGCATGCACGTACAGCTTCTTCGATTTATCAAACAGTCCTTTTACTGCTCCGAATTTCAGGTTGGTCTGCTCGTGCGATGTAAGGCTGTTGTAGGCCTTTGCTTCCTGGAGGAAACTTTTAAACGCATCCAGCTTGTCCAGTCCTTCCTTTACAGGATCGGAGGCAGCCTGCGGGGCGTTACCGCCACCACCACCACCGCCAAAGCCGCCAAAGCGGGGACGGGCCAGCAATGAGGGCATGTAAAGATGCAGGCCGGCATCGGTCTTGTAGGTTGCGTCTTCCCAGTTCCAGGCGTCCAGTTGCACTACGGATGATTGTCCCGCCATGAAAGTACCCTGCGGTACGACATTGGCGAGCAGGATGCCGTTGGAGCGGAGCGTATTGATAACCTTCGAATCGGAATTGTAGGCTACGATGGAGCGTACGTTGGGGTTCATGTCGCCGATCTCCTGCACGTCGCTGGTGGCGCGTACGGAGCTCACATCCACCAGGCCAAGGTTGCTGATGGGGAGGATGAGACCGGGATAAACATGCTTGCCCTGGGCATTCACCTGTACGGCGCCTGCGGGGATGGTTACGTTGGCGCCCACTGCGGCGATCTTGCCGTTGGTGATCACAATGGAGGCGTTGTTCAGCACCTGGCCGTTGCCTACGTGCACCGTGGCGTTCATTATCACCGTGCTGCCCGTTTGCCTGGGAGCAGGGTAAACGGTTTCCTGCGCAAGAGCTGTTGCAAGGATACCAAAGGAAACTATGCTTAAAAATATCTTCTTCATGGAGGAAAGATTTTAGTTGTTCTCTAATTCGTCTGCATCAATGACCAGCAGGCCGTGGCTGTGGTAGTGGTCGGAGCAGGTGTGCATGACCTGGTAGCTGGGTACCGCGGGCTGCACGGGTGCGCCGCTGCGCTTTTCACCTACCAGTTTTTTCACCAGGCGGTTGCGTTCGGCATCCACCAGCTTCTGCATCTGCTCGTCCTTTTCCCTGTCGAAGTATATGGTTCCGTCAACAATGGTGTAAAGGGGCTTGGCGTAAATGCTCAGCGGATGATCGCTCCAAACCACCACATCGCCATCCTTGCCTCCCTTCAGGCTGCCTACGCGGTCTTCCACGTGCAGCATCCTGGCGGGGTTCAGCGTCACCATCTTCAGCGCATCTTCCTCGGAAACACCGCCGTACTTAACGATCTTGGCGGCTTCCTGGTTGAGGCGGCGGGCCATTTCGGCGTCGTCGGAGTTGATGGCCACGTTCAGGCCCACACGGTGCATGATGGCCGCGTTGTAAGGAATGGCATCCTGCACTTCCATTTTGTAGTTCCACCAGTCGGAGAAGGTAGAAGCGTTGGCGCCGTGCTCCTTCATCTTGTCGGCCACCGTGTAGCCTTCCAGGCTGTGGGTGAGGGTATTGATGCGGTAGCCCATCTGC
>DASWNB010000215.1:0-2733 GCA_036399455.1 Flavisolibacter sp.
CATCGGCCACTGCAACATCGGCGATGCGCCGGACGGCACTTCGCCAGGTATTGAAAATATCAAAGTGCATATTTGTGCCAATGGCAACGGGTATGTTATTGACGAGCGGAAGTTCGTGGGGGAAGGTAGAGGGAGAGGTAAAAAGGTAAAAGGTAAAAGGTAGAAGGTTGAAGGTTGAAGGTTGAAGGTGGAAGGTGGAAGGTGGAAGGAATTGGGAATTAGGAACAGCCCAATTCCTAATTCCCAATTCCATCATGCCTTCGTGGTTAATTAGCGCGGCTGGCTTCTTCCACGTTGGTGTTCCTGCGCTTGGTGTCTACCTTCTGGCCCTTGCTGAAGTTGTAGCGGAGGCTTACACCCACGCTTCTCCAGCGGAAGTATTGGTCAAAGTCGTTCACGTTTCCATTAATGTCCGTGGCAAATCTGTAGCGCACTCCTTTGAACAGGTCGTTGCCGGTGATGCTGAAGTCCACTTTCTTTTTGAAGAAGCTTTTCTTGAAGCCTATGTCCATGCGCCACATCGGGTCAACGATGTACAGCCCCGAAGCAGCCTTGCCGCGGTACCACACGTTCATCTCCATGCGGAAATCCAGGGGCAGCAGGAAGGTATGGTTGGACTGGACATAGTACGTGGCGCGGTCGTTCACGATATCCATGCCGTTTACGTTGATGGTAAGCTTGTTGTACGACAGCACCAGCGTGTTGTACGTATCCCATCCTTTCGTGATGCGGAAGGGCGCCACGGCGCTGAGGCTGGCATTGTGCCCATCGTCCACGTTGCCGGTAGTGTAGATGGTGGTAGCGCTGTCCACATCCAGTATGGGCAGTTCGGCCATCACGTCGCGGTTGAGCTGGTAGCTCATGGTGATGTTATAGGTCTTTTTAATGTTTTGCGAGATGCTGAAGAAGTGCGTGTACTGCGGTCTCAGCTGCGGGTTGCCCTGCTCCCAGGTATAGGGATCGCGGTAGAAGCGGAACGGGTTCAGGCTGCCGTAGTTGGGACGGGTAAGCCTGCGGCTGTAGCTGTAGTTGATGCCGTAGTTGTCGCTTACCTTTTGCTGTACAAAAAGGCTGGGGAAGAAATCGAGATAGTTGCGTGTGTTTACCTGGCCTGTGGTGTACGACTCCCCGGTTGAAACCGTATTCTCCACCCTCAGCCCTGCCTGGAATTCAACACGCTTGCTCAGGCTGTTGCCGTAGTTCAGGTAGGCGGCATAAATGTTCTCGCGGTAGTTAAAGTGGTTTGTTCTTTTCGGGTCCGGCACCAGGCCGTTGTTGTTGAAGAAGAAACGCGAGTCGTTATCCGAAACCACCTTGCTGGCCTTGAGGCCTGTCTCCATTTTCCCCTTGCCGATCATCTTCACCAGGTCGATCTTGCCCGAGTGTATGTCGTAGCCGCTGGGGATGAAGGTATAGAGGAAGTCACGCGTTGTCTGGTTGGTGCCCAGGTCGGTGTAGTGGTTGAAGAAATCAGACTCCCTGCGGTTGGTGATCTTTACATAATCCAGGTCGGTGGAGAACTGGCTGCCCAGCGTATCCAGCTTGCCTACGTAGTGCAGGTTGGTCGTCAGGTTTTTGAAGGTGCTGATGGCATAATTGTCCGCATCGATGAATTCGTTGGGCTGTTTGGGCGCATTGCCAAGATAGGTATCGGTGAGAAAATCCGATTCACCCTTTACTGCGGTATAGTTGACCATGCCCCCGATGCTGTGCCGGTCGTTCAGGCTGTAGTCCGTGCCAACGCGCAGGGAAGGCAGTACCTGCGAATAATTGTTGCCGGTGGCCACCTGGTCGAAGTAGGTGGTATTCTGGGTTCCGTAGAATATGCGGGTGAATGTGGCTTCCCTTCCGCTTACGCGGCGGCTCATATCCAGTATGGCGAAGGAGTTCCATCTGCCGCTCTTGTGGTTGATGGTGGCTCCGCCCGAGTAGCCGTGCTGCTTGCCGTTGTAAGTATAACCCGTATTGACGCTGCCGTTCATGCCCTGCCTTGTATTTTTCTTCAGGTTGATGTTCAGTATGCCCGAAGTGCCTTCTGCATCGAAGCGGGAGGAAGGATTGGTGATGATCTCGATATTTTTGATGTTTTCGGCGGACATGCTCTGGAGCAGGTTGCGCAGGTCGGCGGCGGAAAGATAGGTGAGCTTGCCATCGAGCATTACCGTTACACCGGGGCGGCCGTTGAGCTGGATATTACCATCGGGATCAATAAATACGCCGGGGGCTTTGGCCAGCACGTCATAGGCATTGCTGCCGGCCACCATGGCGCTTCCCTCCACGTTCACGATCATTCGGTCGGCTTTCTGCACGATGGTGGGCCTTAGCGCCGTCACGCTTACTTCTCTCATGGCCTTTGCATCTTCCTTCATGGTGATGGCGCCAAAGTCCCTGGAGAAACCGGCGCCCGTAACCTCGAATATGCCGGTGGTCTGCTCCGTAAATCCAATGGCGGTAAAACGCAGCAGGTAGCGTCCCTGCTGCGGGGCGGGCAGGGAAAATTTGCCGTCCTTGCCGCTGATGACGCTGGAGGCCAGGGTAGTGTCCTCTGCTTTCAGCAATGCGACCGTGGCATAGGCCAGGGGTGCTCCCTTGCCATCGGCAACCTGGCCGCTGAGGGCGCCCTGCTGTGCCAGCGCAGGGGCAAAGGAAAACAGGGCGATGATCATAAAGACACAAAGCTTTCCCGCCGTTTTCCCGGCGTAAAGCAAAACAGATTGTGTGATAGGGGTCATA
>DASWNB010000216.1:0-4217 GCA_036399455.1 Flavisolibacter sp.
CGACCCATTCACGATTGACGATTGACGATTCACGACTTCTTCTTCCCAATCTGGAAAGCCCTCGAAATATTGAACCCGAACTGGATATCGCCCTGTCCCCAATCATTGGTCGTTTCGGTGAGGAAGACGCGTTCGTTCATGCCTATGGCGTTGGTGAAGTGAAGCTGGAATACGTGGCCGCCCGTTTCTATGTCAAAGCCCACAGAAAGCGGGTTGTGTACGTTCATGGCCTCGTTCTGGTTTACTACATAATAATAGTCCACGTTCAGGGAGATGCGCTTGGACAGCTTTACCCTTCCGCCGATACCGGCCGCATACAGGTCGTTAGGATCGGCCTTGGTGGGTACCAGGTTGCGGTGGAGGATGGTGGGCATGAGCTGCAGCGTCAACGCGTCACTGAACTTCCGTCCTATGATGGCCTGCCCGTAGTAGCCCATGCGGGAACTGAAGAAGTTTTCGCGGTTCGGATCGGCCCAGGGAGCCGTAGTGAGCGTGGTTCCGGCCACGGCCAGCACCGAAACGGGTGAGCCTTTGGGCCCGGTAGCCTGCTGGATGGGACGGTACTTGATAAAGCCGTCGAGCTCCTTGCGGAAATTGGCTCGGCCGATGCCTACGGTCAGCCTGTTGCTGATGGCGTAGTCAAGCCCCAGGCGGATGGTGGCCTGGTCAAGCCCGAAGAGTTGGGAAATACCCTGGTTGATGTTCCCGAAGCGGTGAAGGATACGAAAATCCAGCACGCCGGGCCGCAGCATTTCCATGCTGTGCGACATGATGACCCTGGACGATTTGAACGCATTGAATACATATTCCTTCTGCGGCTTTTCGTCGCCCAGAAGCTTCATCATGTCTTCCTCCTGTGCCAGGCCTGCAAGGCCCAGGTGGGTGGATACAAGCAATAAAAGCAGCGGTTTCAGTTTCATGAGCAATTAGCCTTTGAATGGTTCTAACTTGGTATCTACGGTGATCCTTACGGTGTTGGAGATCTTGTCCTTCACCACTGCGGGGATCTTGATGTTATAGTCGGACAGTTGCAGGTTAAAAGTGGAAGTAGCATCGACATTGTTGCCGGTAACCTTGATGGTGCCCGTGGTTTCAACGTCTTTTGTTACGCCGTGAAGGGTCATCTTTCCTTTTACCTTGGCGGTATAGGTTCCGGGCTTGGTGTAGTTGATCTCCGAGTTGTTGGTGATGGTACCCTTGAAGTCGGCCTTGGGGTATTTGTCGCTTTCAACGTAGTTTTCATTGAAGTGCTCCTGCATCAGCGCTTTTTCAAACTCAAAGCCTTTCATTTGTACGGAGAACTGGATGGCGCCCGATTTGGTATCCAGCACGGCCATGGCGGTCTTGTTCTTTGCTTCAATATCTTCCAGGGGAGCCTTGGAAGAAAATTCAATTTTGCCGCTCTTAGTGAAGTACTTGTCCTGCGCCTGCGCTGCGGAAGCGATCAATACAAGGGCCAGGACGGCCATCAGATTCTTTTTCAACATGGTGTTCTTTTTTATTGATTGGTAATTATTTATTGGTTTTTACGCCGGCGAACCCGAGCTCTATGTTCGTTCCCAGGTTCATGTCCAGCATTGTCTCGGCCTTGTAGCCGGTGTATTTTCCCTGTACGGTAATAGTCGATCCCACCGTTGCCTGCTTGAGGTCTTCCCTGTGCCGCTCATCCAGGCCGCACACGATCGAGGATTGCTGCTCTGCGTTGCCCAGCAGGATGACGCCTGATGTGTCCACGCCCTTCACGGTCCCGCTCACCTGTATCACTTTATCGAGGTATTGCCTGTTGGCAGACGCGGAGTCCTTCTCAAAGGCTGCAATCAGCGCCAAAGCATCTATGGTTACATCCGGCTTCTTAGCCGCAAAATCAGGATTCTTCTCATTGTATTTATAGTAAGCAAAACCGGCGGCGGCTGCTACAATTACGAGAACGGTTATTATGATCTTTTTCTTCATATAAGGAAATTAAGAAGGTCCACGGTCCTCAGTCCACGGTCCACGGACGAGTCTTTTAAGGGACGAGTCATTTTGATGGAATATGTATTTATTATCTGAAAATATTCAACAATCAATGTTCAATGTTCAATTTTCAAGGGTTTCCAATTCGGAGACCCGTTGAGGATTGAAAATTGAACATTGATTATTGAGTATTTAAAGAACTCTTACTTAAACAGCCTCTCACACTAAAAACGCATCTTCCACCTCAAACGGCCCATTCACGATTCACCATTGACCATTCACGACTAATTGTTCGGCGCTCCTGCATTGATCCACGCTTCTATCTTATCAATATCACACTTGTTCATCTTCGCGCCGCCCTGGGGCATGGGTACAAAGCCAGGGGCATGGTTGATGGCGCCTACCAGTCGTCCGCCCTGTGCTTTGGCCTTTACGGCCGCATGGCCTACGAGTGTGAAGCCGCCCGAAGGCGCCGGTCCGCTGTGGCACCCGATGCAGCCGTAGCTGGTTAAAAGATTGTTCACGGTGCCGGAATATGTAACGTTGGTGGTATCGCAAAACCCGTAAAGCTCCTCTTCCACATCGTAATAGCAGCCGCTCATGGAGGCGGAAGCGCCAATGATCAGGAGACAGGGTAACAGGAAAAGAAAGGGCTTTTTCTTCATAATTAATTGTTTGGTGCACCGGCGTCCATCCATTTGCGGATCTGTGCCAGCTCACAGGTGGAAAGTTTGGCGCCGTTCTTAGGCATGGGTGAAAAACCGGGCATGTGGTTGACTGCTCCCCAAAGCCTGCCGTCGTTCACCTTGGCCTTTACGCCGTTGTAGGTGCTCAGGTCGATGCCGCCCGTAGGGGCAGCGCCGCTGTGACATCCCTGGCACTTGTTGGCGATCAATGTTTTTATAGCGCCACTATAAGAAACGTTGACCGAGTCGCATGAGGTTGCCTCGCAGGAATTATTTTTTGCTCCCTGGCGTATCCATTTGCCGATAGCATCTATCTGTTGCTGGGTGAGGCGACTGCGGGGAGGAGGGGGCATGCGGTCGTCATTGTCGTGCTCCGTGATCTTTTCATACACTTCGCTGGCGCCCGGGTTGCCCGGCCTGATGTCGCCCGTGCTCATGATCTTTTCGTAAGAGGTAAGCACCACGCCGTCCTGGTGCGAGGCATCGTCGTGGCAGCCGCTGATGGAACAGTTGGAAATAAAGATGGGCAGCACCTGCTGGCGGAAATAAACCGTATCGGCACTGCAGGTTTGCGCCGGGGGAGTGGTTCCGCCGCCGCCCGTACCGCCACCACCGCCGGGAGGGTTCTCCAGTATCTCATGCCTGCAGGAAAAGAAGACCACAGTTGCCAGCGCACAAAAGCCCGGCAGGGATTTCAGGAATTTACTCAGTTTCATAATTTAAAAGCTATCACTTTGTAATAGCTTGTGGCAGGAACGTAACCGCCCTTTCGGCTGAAACTAAACAAAAACCTGGTGTTTAAACATTGTTTTCGGTCAGCGCACCTCCGAACCCGGCAGGGCCATTGATTCGGGGTTGACCAGTATAAGTTTACCGTCCGGCTGTTCGGCGGTAAGGATCATTCCCTGGCTTTCGATGCCGCGCATCTTCCGGGGGGCCAGGTTCACCACTACGATCACCTGCTTCTGCACCAGCGATTCGGGGCTGAAGTGCTGCGCAATGCCTGAAACGATGGTCCTTTGCTCAAACCCCATATCTACCTGGAGCTTCAGCAGCTTATCCGCCTTCTGCACCTTCTCTGCAGCCACGATCGTACCTATCCTCAAATCCAGCTTTGCAAAATCATCATACTGTATCTCTTCCTTCAACTCCTTGAAAGACGGCGCTTCAGTTACCGCTTCCACTCCAGCCGCCGGCTGTCCCCCATCGGAAATCGGTTGTCCCCCGGTTGCCGGTTGTCGTTCATCGGTTATCTTCCCTCTCAGCTTCGCCACCTGCGCCTCCACCTCTGCATCCTCTATTTTCCGGAACAGCAGTTCGGGCGGACGAAGCGAGTAGCCCACGCTGAGCAGCTTCACGGAACCGGCATTCTCCCAATCCAGCATCTTATCTACCACCTTCATCAAATGGCACATCTTGCGGGCCGTATTGGGCAGGAAGGGATTGATATAGATGGCCAGGTTGGCGCAAAGCTGCAGGCAAATATGAAGCGTATTATCTATGGAGTTTTGGGCATCGGTTGTCGGTAATCCCTCAGCGGTCACCTGTTTCGCTTTTATCCAGGGCTCTTTCTCC
>DASWNB010000217.1:0-5875 GCA_036399455.1 Flavisolibacter sp.
GTCGTTATCCGGATTGGTGATGCCTTTGAACACCTCCATCGGCCAAAGCCAGGAAGAAAACCAGGTATCCAGCACGTCCTCATCCTGCCTTAATATTCGCTGATCGTTTGCCGGTTGTTCCTTAACTGCCAGCTTTCTCGCCTCATCCTCGGTTTCGGCAACAAACACATTCCCGTCTTCATCGTACCATGCGGGTATGCGCTGGCCCCACCAGAGTTGGCGGCTGATGCACCAGTCCTGTATCGTATTGAGCCAGTGCTTGTAGGTGTTCAGGAATCTTTCCTCGGGGTGGATCTTAGTGTCGCCTTTGAGTACTGGCTGGAGGGCTTTGTCTGCCATCTCGTGCATTTTCACAAACCACTGCGTGGAGATGCGCGGCTCCACAACCGCATTGGTACGCTGTGAAAAGCCCAGGCGGGTCTGGTATTCCTCTTCCTTCTCCAGCAGCCCTTCTTCCCTCAGCTTTTCCACCACTTTCTTCCTTGCCTCGAAGCGCTCCATGCCTACGAACACTTCAGCGGCGTCGCTGAGCGTGCCGTCCTCGTTGAGCGTGTCGATCACAGGCAGGTTGTGCTTGAGTCCCAGGTTATAGTCGTTAATATCATGCGCCGGTGTAACCTTCAGCGCCCCCGTACCAAATTCAGGGTCTACGTACTCATCAAAGATCACGGGCACGATCCTGTTCACCAGCGGAACGATCAGCGACTTGCCTTTGAGGTGGGCGTATCGTTCATCATCCGGGTTCACGCATACCGCCGTATCGCCCATTATAGTCTCCGGCCTTTGAGTGGCTATCAGCACATAATCGGTGGCCGGTTGTCCCTCACCGGTTGTCCCCACAACCATGTAGCGTACATAATAAAGCTTCCCCTGGATTTCCCTGTGCTCCACTTCCTCGTCGCTGAGGGCGGTTTTTGCTGCGGGGTCCCAGTTGATCATACGGGCGCCGCGATAGATAAGCCCTTTCCTGTAAAGGTCAACAAACACACGGACGACGGCCTGGTAGTAGTGGTCGTCCATGGTGAAGGTGACGCGGTTCCAGTCCACGCTGCAGCCCAGCTTTTTTATCTGGCTGTAGATGATACCTCCGTATTTTTCTTTCCACTCAAAAGCGTAGCGGAGGAATTCTTCGCGGGAGAGGTCTTTTTTGGAAATGCCTTTTTCCTTTTCCAGCATGTTCACCACGCGGGCTTCGGTGGCAATGGAGGCGTGGTCGCTGCCGGGAACCCAGCAGGCGTTGAAGCCGCTCATGCGGGCCTTGCGCACCAGCACGTCCTGAACGGTCTCATTGAGGGTATGGCCCATATGCAGCACGCCGGTGACGTTTGGCGGCGGGATGACCACCGTAAACGGCGGGCGGGCGTCGGGCTTGCTGTTAAAATATCCCCGGTCCAGCCAGCGCTGGTACCATTTCTCTTCAACCGTACCGGGTTCAAAATTCTTTGTCAGGGGCGTGGTGTTCATGCTTCAGGTAAAAATTGGGGGCAAATTTACTTAAAGAAGGGTAAAAGGCGGAAGGTAAAAGGTAGAAGGAGAGGCTGAGAGTGTGAGAGGGTTTACACCGGGTGCAAGGAGGGTTCCTTAGGTGCGGTCAGTCATTACTGGTGTAAGGCTGTTTTGGATCGGGAATATTCAATAATAACGATCAATGCTCAATTTTCAAGTATTGCCTCCAATTGAAACCCACTTGAAAATTGAGCATTGAGTATTGAGAATTAACAGGCTGGCTGCTCCTTAAGCGACCCGCCTTATGCCTTTTACCTTACGCCTTTAGCCTCTCATCTAGTTATCAAAATCGAGCTGGCTGCTGTTGATGAAGTTCACAAGGGCAGCGGCGTTCTTGAGGTTGAGCTTTTTGAGGATGTTGTAGCGGTGTACTTCCACCGTTTTTACGGAGATGCTGAGGGAATCGGCGATTTCCTTGGAAGAGAAGCCTTTTTTGATGTAGGCGATGATCTCGATCTCTCTTTGGGAGAGTGAGTTCAGGCCGGTTTGGGGATCGTCGCCGCTGATGACCTGTTCGGAGAGGATGTTCTTGATCTCTTCGCAGATGTATTTGCGGCCCTGCTGGATTTCTGTGATGGCCTTGAACATTTCCTCACGGGAGGAGTTCTTGGTCACATAACCCATGGCTCCTTTTTGAATCATCTTGCGTGCATAGGTGGGCTGGGTGTGGAGCGACACGCCCAGGATCCTGGAACCCGGCGAGTATTTGCGGATAAGTTGAGTGGCTTCGATGCCGTTCATGCCCGGGAGGTTGATGTCCATGATAACTACCTGGGGCCTGAGCTGCCGGGCCAGCTCAACGGCGTCCTCACCGCTGCCGCTTTCCGCAACAACCCTGAAGCGCGGGTCGGTATTCAGGATAAAGCTCCATGTTTCCCTCACCAGGGTGTGGTCGTCGGCAATAAGAATAGTGATCTTTTCCATAGTTGATTTTGGATGTTGGTTAAATTGATTGGTTGTTTTCGATAATAGGAAATCTGATCTGGATCCTGCAGCCCTCGTTAGGGGCGCTTTGTATGGTGTAGGTGCCGTCTATCAAATATACCCTATTTTGGATATTCTTGAGCCCGGCTCCTTTTTTTACTTTATCCACGTTAAAGCCTACGCCGTCGTCGTTGATCGTCATCATGATCTGCTTCTCATCACCCGAAATAATTATCATTACCGAAGCGGCATTTGCGTGCCTGATGGCATTGTTCAGCGCCTCCTGTATGATACGGAAGATGGTGAGCTTCTGGCTCTTGGACATGCGGGCTTCCAGCGCCTCCTCCACCTCCAGCGCCACGTGCAGCTTTCGTGTCAGGTTGATGTTGTCTATCAGGTCATGGATGGAATCCACCAGTCCCAGGTCGCCGATGCTGGGGTCCATCAGCGAACGCGATAGCTGCCTGATCTCGTTGATGACGTTGATGATGTTGCAGTTCGATTTGCGTATAAGGTCGTCCTTCAGCTCGGGATTGCTCAGGGCCAGGTCCAGGTAAAGCTTGGTGGTGGTGAGCACCTGGTTCACGTTGTCGTGCAGTTCCTTGCCTATCTCGCTTCTTTCCTGCTCCTGTGTATCCACGGTGGCCTGGTTGATGGCCTTCTGGCTTTCCAGCTTGTTCTCTATGACTATCTGCTCCAGCTTTTTTCTTTCGGTAATGTCCTGGGCTGCGCCGATCATGCGCAGCGGCCTGCCTCCATCATCCCTCAGCATCTTTCCCCTGTCGTACACGTAGGAATAGCTGCCGTCGTCGCGGAGGAAGCGGTATTCCACGTCAAACAGGTCCTGCTCCGTGCTTTGGAGGATCTCACCGATCACTGCCTGCACCCGCTCCATGTCTTCGGGATGAATGCGGTCCAACCACTGGTAAATGCTTTCTATGTACTGGTTGTCGTTTACGCCATATACTTTTTTCAGCCCTACAGGGTCGCGGTAGATAAGGTTGCTTTCCAGGTTCCAGTCCCAGATGAGGTCGTGCGTGGCCTTCATCACGGTATCGAAGCGTTCGTTGGCCGTTTTGAGCTCCTGGAGGCTGTTGTGGTTTTCTATGAGGATGCGGATGATGTTGCGGATACGGTCGAAGGAACTCATCTCCACCTGAGTGGGCGACTTGGGCGCTTTGTGGTAGATGGTGAAGCTGCCCAGCACCTTGCCGCTGCTGTGCAGCACGGGCAAGGCCCAGGAGGCTTTAAGTCCATGCTCCAGGGCCAGCTCTTTCAGCTTTCCTTCGGGCTGGTCTTTTTCAATATCGGGAATAATGACGGTCCCCTTCCGGTACATGGCTGCCCCGCCAAAGCAATTGTCAGGGTCCAGGCCCGGGCCTTCCATGGCAGCCCTGAAATCCGGCAGCAGCCGCGGGGAAGCCAACGGCTCTATGGACAGGTCTTCCTTCAGTATCATTACGGACGTGTAGGAGTCGGGGTGGATCTTTTCCACGCCTTCCAGCAGTATGTGCATTACGCGGGCAAAGGGCATGGCGTTGTCCGCGGCTATTTCGAATATGCTTCTTTCCAGCGAAAGCAGTTGCTGGTGGTAGCTGCGCTCCGATATGTCCTGCATCGCGCCGATAAGGCGAAGCGCCTGTCCCTGCTCGTTGCGGATGATATAGGCCTTGTCCGATACAAAAGCATAGCTGCCGTTGCTGCGCAGGTAGCGGAATTCCTCCTGCCAGTGGTTATTGTGCCTGTCGTTGATGAAGGCGTTGAGGCTTTGGTTGACCCTCACCCTGTCTTCGGGGTGGAGTTTGTCAAAGTCGGCGGGGAGTGTCTTATCGGGAGGCAGTTCCCAGCCAAGTATCTTGGTCAGGTTATCGGACCATACGACCAGGTTATTTTGCAGGTTCCAGTCCCAGATGATATCCGAAGTAGCCAGCGTGGCGAATTTGTAGCGTTCGTTGCTTTTGATCAGTTCTTTTTCCTTCAGCTTCAGTCCTGTTATGTCCTGCATGGCGCCGATCATGCGGAGGGCTTTTCCCTGCTTGTCGCGGACGATAAAGCCTTTTTCGAGTATGTAGCGGTAGGTGCCGTTGGCGTTCCTGAACCGGTATTGTTCCTTCCAGTATTTTTTTCGTGTATGGTGCAGGGTGCATTCGAGGCTTTCCTGTACCCTTTTGCTTTCATCGGGGTGGATGAGTGTTTTCCATACGTCCATGGTAATTTCGGAGGGCTTGTAGCCTAAGAGGGTGGTCAGGCCTTCGCTCCAGTAAAGCTCATTGGAGTTCACAGCCCAATCATACAGCACGTCGGAACTGGCCTTGCTGGCGAGGGTGAAGCGCAGGTTGCTTTCGCGGAGCTCCTGCTCCACGGCTTTCTGATCGCTGATGTCCTGTATGGCGCCGGTCACCTTCAGGGCTTTACCGTTTTCGTCGCGCTGGATAAATGCCTTGTCGATAACGGTGGCGTAGGAGCCGTCCGATTTTATGTAGCGGTACTGCTGCCTCCATTTTTCCTTCGCGGGGTCTTCCAGGCAGGAGTAATAGCAGCGCAGCACTTCGTCGCGGTCCTCGGGGTGTATGTACCGGTGCCATTCCATGAACTGGCGCTTGGGATCCACATCCCAGCCGAGGATATCGGTGTACGCATCGCTGATGAATATATCGTTTGTGCGGGCATCCCATTCCCACAAGGCTTCGGAAGAGGCCCTCGACACGTAGGAAAAGCGTTCGTTGCTCCTGCGCAATTCGTCCTCGGCCTTTACTTTTTCGGTTACGTCCTGTATGAGCACCAGGCGGGCATCGCGGCCGTTGTAGGGGAGAAGGCTGGCGTGTATGTCCACGAGTATCTTTTCACCGTTCTTTTTCACCTGCTCCCATTTTTCCACGTACACCTGCGCGGTATGGCGGTTCTGGCGTATGGTTTCCCGCATCAGGGGCAACTGCTCGGGCGGATGGAGTTCACTGAGGCTCATGCTGTGGAATTCGGCAAATGAATAGCCGTAGTGGTGTACGGCGGCGTTGTTCACTTCCAGTATCTCCAGCGTGTCCATGTCGTAGATATAGGCGGGGAGGGGGTTGTTCCTGAACAGGAGGCGGTACTGGTTGGTGGAATCGCGCAGCCGCTGCTCCGCAAGCACCTTGGCCGTGATGTCTGTTACCGTAACAAAGCGGCACTGACGCCCGTTGAAGAGGGCCCCGGTTCCTGCCACTTCCGCGTAAAAATATTCGCCGCTCTTTTTTTTGTGCCTTATGCCGGTCTTTATGTGATTGCCGTTGAGCGATACCTCCGCCAGTGCTTTTTCCAGGTCCTTCAGTTCCTCGGCGGGGTGCAGTTCTTTCAGCGACAGCGACAGGAATTCATTCCTGGTATAGCCGTAAAGGGCCAGGGCGGCTTCGTTTACTTCCATTATCCGGAGCGTTTGCGGATCGTAGGTCCACATGGGCAGGGGATG
>DASWNB010000218.1:0-8729 GCA_036399455.1 Flavisolibacter sp.
ATTTCTTTCCCTCTCCCAAAATGCGGGACAATTTCCTGGATACGCTGGTGCGCAACGACACCTACCTGGGCACTTACCCTGACCAGAACCATTTCAACCAGTTCTTCAACTACGACTTTGGCTGCGGCGAGATCAATCCCGCCTACGTGGTGAACCTGCAACTGCTGCTGGCCTCCTGGCGCAAGAAGCTGCTGGACCTGAACTCAGTGCTGGAAGAGAAGTTCGATACCACTCACCTGAACGCGGAAGACGATTTCGTTTCCTACAAAGGCATCCATGCCCATAAGGTCATCTTCTGCGACGGTATCGCTTCCATGAACAACCCCTGGTTCAGCCTCCTGCCTTTTTCTCCCAACAAAGGCGAAGCCCTCATCATTGAAAGCCGCGAGCTGCTCCATCATCACATCTTCAAAAAAGGCACCCTGCTGGCCCCGCTGGCCGTAGAGCACACCTTCTGGGCCGGCTCCAATTATTCGTGGGACTACAAGGACACCCAGCCCACCGAAGCCTTCCGCGAACAGATGATCGCCCATCTCCAAAACTGGCTGAAGGTTCCCTTCAAGGTGCTTTTTCACAAGGCTGCGGTCCGTCCTGCCACCGTGGAACGCCGCCCCTTTGTCGGCCTTCACCCCCACTACCCTTCCATCTGCATCCTTAACGGCATGGGCAGCAAAGGCACTTCCCTCGCCCCCTTCTTTGCCCACCAACTGGTACAGCATCTTATACATGATCTTCCCATTACTCCTGAAGCAGACGTGCGCCGGTTCAGCAGGATTCTGGGGAAAGCTGCTGGCTGATAGCCGTTAGCTGCTGGCTTGTGAACGTACAACCTACCGGCAGCGCGTTCCTTTAAATATGAATTTGCGCAGAATCCCCTTCGTTTTCCCCTGCTCTGCTAACAGCCAACAGCTATCAGCCAACAGCTTTCTCACCTATCTTTGCCGCTCTAACCAACATTCACATGTACAGAACGCATAGCTGTGGCGAGTTAAGGCTACATCATACAGGTAAAGAAGTTACGCTGGCCGGATGGGTGCAAACGGTAAGGAAGTTCGGGGCCATAACTTTTATTGACCTGCGGGACCGCTACGGCATCACACAATTGCTGTTTGGCGAGGAGCACAACGGGCTGCTCGATGAATCGCCGCTGGGCCGCGAATTTGTGATACAGGCCTCCGGAACCGTTTCCGAACGCAGCAACAAGAATCCGAATATTCCCACAGGCGATGTTGAAATAAAGATCAGTTCCTTCAAGGTGCTGAACCGCTCCGCCGTTCCGCCCTTTACCATACAGGATGATACGGACGGAGGCGATGACCTCCGCATGCGCTACCGCTACCTCGACCTTCGCCGTGGTACGGTCAGAAGGAACCTGGAGCTCCGCTACTCCGTGAACCGCGCCGTTCGCGATTACCTGCACGACCAGGGCTTTATGGATATTGAAACACCCTTCCTGGTAAAATCAACTCCCGAAGGCGCCCGCGACTTCGTGGTGCCTTCCCGCATGAACCAGGGCCAGTTCTATGCCCTGCCCCAATCGCCCCAAACCTTTAAGCAGCTCCTTATGGTAAGCGGTTACGACCGGTATTACCAGATCGTAAAATGCTTCCGCGATGAAGACCTCAGGGCCGACCGCCAGCCGGAGTTTACACAGATCGACTGCGAGATGGCCTTCGTGGAGCAGGAAGACATCCTGAATATGTTCGAGGGTATGGTGAAGCATGTGTTCAGGAAAGTAAAAGGAATTGATTATAGCGAAACCGTGGAAAGGATGAGCTGGGAAGACGCCATGTGGCACTACGGCAACGACAAGCCCGACATCCGCTTTGGTATGAAGATCGCCAACCTGAAATCGGCCTTTAACCGGAACGGCGAGATCTCCGCCACCGGTGAGCTGGTCAACGGCGCGGGCTTTGGCGTGTTCGACCAGGCCGAAACCGTGCTGGCCATTGCCGTTCCCGGCCTGTCGGAATATACCCGCAAGCAGGTAGATGAGCTGACCGAATGGGTAAAGCGTCCGCAGATAGGCATGAAGGGCCTCGTATATATCCGCTACAATACCGACGGCTCGCTCAAGAGCAGCGTGGACAAGTTCTACCCCGAAGAAAAGCTCAGGGCCATCGCCTCCTTTGCCAACGCCAACCCCGGTGATCTTATCCTGGTACTGGCCGGGGCAGAAGAAAGGACCCGCAAGGCTGTGTCCGACCTGAGGCTGGAAATGGCAGAGCGCCTGGGACTGAGGAAGAACGATGAATTCAAGCTCCTGTGGGTGCTGGACTTTCCCCTGTTTGAATATGCGGAGGACGAGAACCGCTGGGTGGCACGCCATCACCCCTTTACCTCGCCCAAGCCTTCGCAGGTGGAGACCATGATCAACAATTCGCCGGTAATAGATAATCCCGAGGAATACCTGAAGCATCCCTATTGCAACATCAAGGCCAACGCCTACGACATGGTGCTGAACGGCAACGAGATCGGCGGCGGCTCCATCCGCATCTTCCAGAGGGAATTGCAGGAAAAGATGTTTGCAGCCCTGGGCATGAGCCCTGAAGAAGCCCAGCACAAGTTCGGCTTCCTGCTGGGCGCTTTCGAGTACGGCGCTCCCCCGCACGGCGGCATTGCCTTTGGCTTCGACCGTCTCTGCGCCATCCTCGGCGGCAGCGAAAGCATCCGCGACTTCATCGCCTTCCCAAAAAACAACGCCGGCCGCGACGTCATGCTCGACGCCCCCGCCAGCATTGATGAGAAGCAGATGGAGGAGCTAGGGATAAAGACGACAACCGATTAGAGACCACCGGCCACCGGCGGTTGACCGATGAGGGATAACCGGATAACCACGGAGGCACCGGGACCCGGAGGATCGGTCAACGGTCATCGATCATCGGTTATCGGTTATCGGTTATCGGTCATCCGATTTTAACTCTCTCTTCGGTATCTTCACTATATCTTCGGCATAGGTATTGACCAAAACTGACTTTCATGAAATTGTTATTATCCCTATTCATATCTGCGATGATTGTAAGTTCCTGTCAAAAAGGGGTGGACGATGTGGCGGGAGGAAGCCTGCCTGCGGCAACTCATATGAACGTTTCTTACGGTAATGATACGCTCCAGCGGATGGATGTTTACCTGCCTGCCAGCCGCACGAAAGACAGTACCAAGGTGATTGTGCTCATCCACGGCGGCGCCTGGATGGAAGGCGACAAGCGTGATTTCGAATCGTTTATTTCCGTGTTCCGCCAAAGGCTGCCCGAGTATGCCATCATCAACGTTAATTACCGCCTGGCTTCGCAGGCTGCCAATCACTTTCCCACGCAGGAGAACGACATAAAAGCAGCCATCAACCAGATATACAGCAAACGCGACGAATACCAGATCTCGGACAAATTCGTACTGCTGGGCGCCAGCGCCGGTGCTCACCTTGCCCTGCTGCAATCCTACAAATACACTTCGCCGGTAAAAGTAAAGGCGGTGGTCTCCCTCTTCGGCCCTACCGACCTGGCGGCCATGTATAACAGCCAGACGAATCCCTTTTACCAGTGGGCCCTCAGCATACTGATCGGCGGCACGCCTACAAGCAACCAGGCTGCCTACAACCAGTCGAGCCCCATATTCTTTGCCGGGGCCCAGAGCCCGCCCACCATCCTGCTGCACGGCGGCAACGACCCCCTGGTTTCCATCGACCAGTCCATTGCCCTTCACAGCAAACTGCAATCCTCCGGCGTAACCACCCAACTCGTAACCTATCCCAACGAAGGCCACGGCTGGGTCGGAGCCAACATGGATGACTCTTTCAATAAGATCGAGGCGTTTATCAGGGCGAATGTCCAGTAGGGAAGCTGCGAGCTGTTAGCTGCGAGCTTTGATCGTGCACGGGCTACGCCCGTTGTCATTACTTTTCAAAATAGATTTTAGATTAACCGCCAGGACGCCAGGGCGCGAGGAATATTAGGTTAAAACACCTGTTTTCCTTGCGCCCTGGCGTCCTGGCGGTTAATCCGTTTTATTGTTTAGAAAGAAAAGCTCCTGGGCGCAGCCCGTGCAGAAACAAAGCTCGCAGCTCGCAACTCATAACTCGAAACTTCCTAACTTGTACCGATGAATTCATCTGCACCCTTAGCAGAGCGCATGAGGCCGGGGAACCTGGATGAGCTGGCCGGGCAGAAACACCTGACCGGGAAGGGCAGCATCCTGCGTACGGCCATTGAGAACGGCAGGATACCTTCGATGATCCTGTGGGGGCCGCCCGGTACGGGAAAGACCACCATTGCAAACATCATAGCCCAGACACTGAATGCTCCCTTTTTTACGCTCAGCGCCATCAGCTCGGGTGTAAAGGATGTCCGCGATGCCATACAGCAGTCGCAGAATATGACGGGGGCCATCCTTTTTATAGACGAGATACACCGCTTCAACAAAAGCCAGCAGGACGCGTTGCTCGGCGCCGTAGAGAAGGGTATTGTGACACTGATAGGCGCCACTACGGAGAATCCTTCCTTTGAGGTGAACAGCGCCCTTCTCAGCCGCTGCCAGGTGTATGTGCTGAAGCCACTGGAAGAGGAAGACCTGGTGGGGCTGCTTCACCATGCACTGCACAAAGATGAGTGGTTGCGGTCTAAAAAAGTGGAGATGAAGGAGACGGAGGCGCTGCTGACCATCTCGGGAGGAGATGCACGCAAGCTGCTGAACCTGCTGGAACTGGTGGCCGATGCGCTGACCGCAGACGGCAATGATACAGCCGTAATTACGGACGAGCAGGTGATGAAGATTGCGCAGCAGCGCATTGCCCTGTACGATAAAACCGGTGAGCAGCATTACGATATCATTTCAGCCTTTATCAAATCCATGAGGGGCAGCGATCCAAACGCGGCTATCTATTGGCTGGCGCGAATGGTGGAAGGCGGCGAGGACGTGAAGTTCATCGCCCGCCGCATGGTGATCTTTGCTTCGGAAGATATCGGCAATGCCAATCCTACCGCTCTTGTGCTGGCCAATGCCTGCTTCGATGCAGTGAACAAGATCGGCTACCCCGAATCCCGGATCATACTGGCCCAGTGTGCCACTTACCTGGCCTCTTCGCACAAGAGCAACGCATCTTACATGGCCATAGAGGAAGCGATAGAACAGGTAAGAAAAAAAGGCGACCTGCCCGTGCCCCTGCACGTCCGCAACGCGCCAACGGGATTGATGAAACGCATGAACTATGGCAAAGACTATAAATACGCCCACAGCTTTGAAGGCAATTTTACCGAACAGGAATTCCTGCCCGACGAGATCAAAGGCACCACCTTCTACGACCCGGGCAAGAACCCCCGCGAAGAAGAGCTTAGAAGATTCCTGAAGGCGCTATGGAAGGAGAAGTATGGATATTAACGTGAATCGTCAATCGTGAATTGGTCCAGACGGCTGTTGGCTGATAGCTATTGGCTGGTAGCCGTGCCTTTAAACTATATTCATCCGTAAAAAACAATTTGCTTATTACTGACCGCCCCTCCAATCGGTTACCGGTTGTCGGTTATCGGTCATCCAATAAAAACTTAACCATATGATCAAAACATTCGTTACCACTTTTCTGTTACTGATGATCAATGCATGCTTCTCCCAAACAATCGTTCAGCGTGATGCCCTGATTGAGCAGATGGTGAAGGAAGTGTCGGCGGATTCGCTGCGTTCGTATATACGGCAGATGGTGAGCTATGGGACAAGACATACGCTCAGCTCTACAACGGATAGAAGGCGGGGGATAGGCGCCGCGAGGGAATGGGTGGTGCGCAAGTTCAATGAATTTGGCCGCAACAGCGGTGGCCGCCTTACTGCTTACGTGGACACCACCACGCTGCAGCCCGACGGCAGAAGGGTGGACGCACCCATCAACCTGGGCAATGCTATGGCCATACTCAAGGGCACCGATCCGAACGATGACCGTATTTATATTATCAGCGGTCACCTGGACAGCCGCGTATCGGACATCATGAACCGTACCGCAGATGCGCCGGGCGCTAATGACGATGGCAGCGGCGTGGCGGCCGTGCTGGAATGTGCACGCATCATGAGCAAGCATTCTTTTCCTGCCACCATCATCTTTGTGGCGGTGAGCGGCGAAGAACAAAGCCTGCTGGGCTCCGGCTATCTTGCCGAAAAAGCAAAAAAAGCAAACTGGAACATCGATGCCGTGCTGAACAACGACATCATGGGCAGCAACAACAGCAACGAAACAAACATCATCGACAATACGAGAGTTCGTGTATTCAGCGAAGGGCTTCCTGCTTATGAGCTGGACAAGGCGGCAGCCAATATCCGTACGCTGGGACTTGAGAACGACGGCCGTTCCAGGCAACTGGCCCGCTATGTAAAAGAAACCGGCGAACGCTACGTGGACAATCTTGAAGTGGTGCTGGTTTACCGCAACGACCGTTTCCTCCGCGGCGGCGACCATACACCTTTTGTGCAGAGGGGCTACTCCGCGGTACGCATCACCGAGATGAACGAAAACTACAACCACCAGCACCAGGACCTTCGCACGGAAAAAGGCGTTGTGTACGGCGATCTTGAAGAATTCATGGACTTTGAATACCTGAGAAAGAATACGGCGCTGAACCTTGCTTCCCTCGCTAATCTTGCCAAGGCTCCTTCCGTGCCGCAGGAGGTAAAGGTGGATGTACGTAACCTCACCAACTCCACGCAGCTAAGCTGGACAGCACCCAAGACCGGCCGTGTTAAAGGTTATTTCATACTGATGCGGGAAACCACTTCGCCTGTATGGCAAAAGAAATTCTTCACCATGCAAACTTCCCTGTCGCTGCCCTATTCAAAAGACAATTACTTCTTTGCAGTGCAATCTGTCAGCGATGCAGGCAATGAAAGCATTCCCGTAGTTCCGACAGTAGGACGGTAGAAGGTGGAAGGCGGAAGGCAGAAGGTAAAAGGTGGAAGGTCGTTAGGAGCGGTTAGTCGTTACGAGCGTATAGGCGTTCGGGAAAAATATTCAATAATCAATGTTCAATAATCAAGTGCGTTCCAATTCAGCGGCGTATTTGAGAAATTGAGCGTTGGATATTGAATATTTTTTTCTAAGCAGCCGTACGTCCTGTAAAAACTGACTGCTCCTAACCACCTTCCGCCTTTTACCTTCCGCCTTCCGCCTTAAATTTGCGCCATGCAGATACAGTGGATCCTCAAGCGGTTTGACGAGCTTACACCTTACCAGCTATATGCTATTTTACAACTGCGCAACGAAGTGTTTGTGGTGGAGCAGAACTGCGTGTTCCAGGATGCGGATGACAAGGACCAGCCTTCGTGGCACCTGATGGGATTTGACGAAAACAGGCTTGTGGCCTACACGCGGCTGGTGCCGCCGGGTGTTGCGTATGAAGAGCCGTCTATCGGCAGGGTGGTTACCTCTCCATCGGTGCGCAGGTTTGGTGCGGGCAGGCAACTGATGCAGCATTCGATCGACGCCGTATACAAACTTTTTGGTGATGAGCCGATAAAAATCGGCGCACAGCTTTACCTGAAAAAATTTTATGAATCATTCGGCTTTGAGCAGGCAGGCGAACAGTATATAGAAGATAATATACCGCACATCTATATGCTAAAACAACCAATCGTATAACTACTAAGGGTTATATCGTAATTAAAAAAAAGATTTACGATATGCTTGCACAATAAAAATCCTGTCTCTACTTTAGTCGCGATATCCAAACCTGTTAAAACCAAAAATCCATAACCATGAGAACAATTGTACACAGCGTACGTACATTAGTACTCATCTTTGTATTTACTTCCTTTTCCATTTCTTCTTTTTCTCAATCAATTACCACAGGGAACGGTAAAATTGAGATCGGTCTTGGCCTCGGACCCATGTTTTTCCTGGGCGACCTCGGAGGAAATTTCGGCGAAGGAACTACTTTCATCAAAGATGTAAATCTTCCCCTTACCAAATTTTCAAAAGGCATTTACGCCAACATTTACCCCGCTGAATGGATTGGCTTCCGCGTAGCACTGAACCACGGAAAGCTGGAAGGCTACGACAGCGTGATCAATGCAAAAGGCGGCGCCGAACAGTTCCGCAAGAACCGCAACCTCCAGTTCGAATCACCCGTGATGGAAGCTTATGCAGCACTGGAAATTTATCCTACCGTGTTCTTCGAAAGATTTGATGGGCTGATGGGCAAGCTTCGTCCTTACGGTGTCATCGGCATAGGCGCTTTCCGCTTCAACCCCAGGGGCCGCTATTATGCTCCCAACGGCGCTAACACGCTTGTAGACCTTAAGCCTCTGCGCCTCGAAGGCCAGGGCATGGCGGAATATCCCGACAGGAAAGAATACAGCCTGATGGCGATGGAGATCCCGATGGGCGTAGGCTTCAAATATTATATCAAGGAAAACATGTTCGTAGGCCTGGAAGTAATGCACCGCAAAACTTTCACGGACTATATCGATGACGTGAGCACGACCTACATAGACAACAACCTTTTCGCCAACTACCTCACACCCGAGCAGGCAACCATGGCCAACCAACTGTACTACCGCGAGAACTTTGTTCCCGGTTCTACACAGGCCCGCTTCCCTCTCGACTCGCAAAGAGGCGACCCCACCGAAAACGACTCGTTCTTTTCAACGATATTCAGATTTGGCTGGAGGCTGAACGACTGGAATTCACCCAACGGAAGAGCAGTAAGACAAATGCGTTGCCCCGCATACTATTAAAAGAAGTACCGAACCATGAA
>DASWNB010000219.1:0-1724 GCA_036399455.1 Flavisolibacter sp.
GCAAACAGTTCTGCCAGCGGCACCTGTACGTTCAGTTGCCTGCGTACCTGGCTGGCAAGACGGGTAGCACGCAGGCTATGGCCGCCCAGCTCGAAGAAGTTATCCTTCACGCTGATCGTCTCCCTGCCCAGTATTTCTTTCCATGCTGCAGCCAGCATCTCTTCGGTGCTGTTGCGCGGTGCAATGTATTCAGTTCCTGTTCCGGCATCCCCTTCAGGAGCGGGCAGCCGGTTCCTGTCCACTTTACCACCGGACGTGAGGGGCATTTCATCTACCTGCACCAGGCGGGCAGGCCTCATGTAGTGCGGCAGCAGGTCTGCCAGGTAAGAGCGCAGTTGCGGTATGTATAATTTTTCGCCGGAAGTGAAGTAAGCTACCAATTCAGTGTCCCCGTTGCCGGTGCGTGTAATGACGGCTGCATCGGCAACAGCGGGATGGCTTTGCAGAGCGCTTTCAATTTCGCCCAGCTCTATACGGTAGCCCCTTAGTTTTATTTGATGGTCAATGCGGCCCAGGAAAGCTATGCTGCCGTTGGGCAGGTATTTTCCCAGGTCGCCGGTTCTGTACATGCGGCTGTAGCTTTCCGCTCTCTTCTCCACGGCACGCCTGCGGCCGGTAAAGCTCCATAGCGTGTATTCCTGCACGCCGTCGCGGCTTACCACGGCGTAGGGTAATTGGTAAACGGACATATCCGCAGCACCAAGTTCATAGAGCGCCTGGATGAGCACCATTTTGTCTTCACCTGCGTCGGTGCCGGGAGTGAGCCTGTTGGCTTCGGAAGTATAGATGATCTTTTCCTCCACGTCGCCATCATCAACGGGCACTACGGGCAGCAGGGTTTGAAGTGCAAACCTTCCATCCTCCTTCAGCACGCCCAACAGGTTTTCCACCAGGTTGCGCGGATGCTCCACACGGTCGAGCAGGAGAGTGCAGATGGAGAAGTCCAGCGAGGCATCTCTGAGCCCGCAGTTCTCAAGGAATTCGTTGTAGGGAAGGTCCACTTCGCCCAGCCACGCATCCAAACCCCTGTTCCTCGCTTTTTGTACAAAGAAGGGACTGAGCTCCACGCCACGGACAGCGGCTCCCATTTCGGCCAGCGCGGAAAGCACTTCGGCATTGCCAAAACCCAGCTCCACTCCTTCCTTTCCCCTGAAGTCGTCAAAGCCAAAGAGCATACGAAGCACCGGCCCGTTGATGCCCTGCGAGGCATAGCTGTTGTAATAGGCTTCAAGGAAGTAACGGTGGAGGCAGTTGAGCTTCGCTTCGTTGTGGCGGTTCTTGTCGATTTCAGCAAGCGCCTGTTTGCGGAGGGAAGGCTCCAGCTTGTCCGCCAGTTCCAGCAGGTCCTTCATGCAGTTCTCCTGCTTTACTTCGGGAAGATGCGTGACGGTATGCCCCCTTCGCTCCAGGTCCTCTATGTCCTCGCGGCTGCCCGGGAGTTCAGTCCAGCCCATGTCCCTGAATTTATCTGCAAGAAAAAAAGGATTGGGAACGAACCTGGCCAGTGTTGCGGTGTTGTTGCCCAGGTACCCGCGGGCCATGCCATCGCCGGAAAGGTAAATCTCTCCCTGAACCCCGATGCCCGCAGGCTGCCTGGCCCCGTCCAATATATAAGTGTGTGTGTTGAATATGGGTTTGCCTACGGGAACGCCGTATGCACCTTCGAGGTTTTCGGGACACACTTCTTCCAGGTGCGAGTACACGGTGTATTCGGTTGGACCGTA
>DASWNB010000220.1:0-4753 GCA_036399455.1 Flavisolibacter sp.
AAAATGAAGAGCAGCCAGCTCTACAGAACTAGAGCGGTCATTGAAGACCGCCCTAAAGAGGCTGACGATAACGCCGCCTAAAGAATAAAATTAAAAAACTTAACGCAAAACTCTAAAATCAACACAGAATCTTTGCGCTCTTGGCTGGTAGTAATTGCGGAGGCGCCGGGGCGCTAAAAGAAAATAAGAAGAAGGAAAAGACTGTAGTCCAAACGACCTATTCTTTGCCTTTCCTTTGCGCCTTTCCCGCCTGCTGCGGGACAAGTGCATGAAAAGCCTTTGCGCTGCTTCGCGGTTAAACAAAAAACTGCCCACCACGGAGACCCTGCTATAAGAAGAAAAGACCGCACCTAAAGAACAAGAAACAAGAAACTACAAACCAGAAACCCTACAAACCTTCTCTGCCGGAAACAAGATCCTTCAGCGTACGATTTTCCAGGATACCTAAAGTTGCATCCCGCACCTGCTCCATCATGCCGTGGAGGCCGCAGTTGTGCTCATCGCAGTTTTTGCATTTCTGGTAGAAGTAGAGGCTGACGCAGGGGAGCATGGCAATGGGGCCGTCGACGATGCGGATGATGGAGGCGATGGTGGTGCGGGCGGGGTCCTGGCGGATGAAATAGCCGCCGCCTTTACCTTTCTTGCTGTCGAGTATACCGGCTTTTTTGAGTTCCAGCAGGATGTTTTCAAGGAATTTGAGAGGAATGCGCTTTTGGGTGGCGATCTCGGAAATAAGCACGGGCCCTTTCTGGAATTTATCTACCAGGTGGGTCAGTGCACGGAAAGCATATTGCGCTTTTTGGGAGAGCATGGCTTATAAACTGTCGGACTGTATGGTGATGGTATAATGAATAGCTGAATTCTTTTTCAGCATGGCCGATACGCCGCAGTATTTGTCCAGCGAAAGGTCGATGGCTTTCTTTACCTTATCCCTGTTCTCTTCGGCGGTGCGGATGATGTAATTGATATGGATGTCGCGGAACACACGGGGGTGCTCGTCGGTCTGCTCGGCTTCCACCTCAATCTCCAGGTCCGCAAAGGGCACACGCATCTTCTCAAGGACTTCTACCACGTCAATTCCGCTGCATCCGGCCAGCCCGCTGAGCAAAAGGGCCTTGGGACTGAACCCCGCCTTTGCATCTATTTCTATTTTAGCGTTCGACTGGTAGCTGTCAAAAGCCTGCCCGGTTTTCCAGATGGTGGTTGTTTTCATGTCCGTTCATTTTTATGGCTCATATCGCCAAGATCGTGCTTTTTATTTTCGAGTATGTTGCTGATGTCCCAGGTGAGCCTTTGCTTGAAATCGTGCTGCCGCACATGGCAGGCTCTTTTCTCACAAATATGGCATTGAAAATACTCGCATCCGTCCGAGTGAACAAACAGCTCCAGCGAATCGCCGAAGTCGTGGCGGATCAGGTTTCCCAGTTTATCCACCTCCTCGTGGGCCTGGCTTACGGTAAGATACCAGGGCACGGTAAGATGGCAGTCCACATGCAGCACGTTGCCGTATTTGATCACCCTTAAGTTATGGAGGTCTATCCAGTTTTCGTGACGATCTTTGTTCAGCACTCCAACCATCTTTCCCAGCAGGCTCATATCCGCTTCGTCCATGATCCCGGCTATGGACTGCCGCATTATTTTATAACCCGTAACCAGCAGCATCAATCCAAACAATATCGCCACCAGCGGGTCTATCCAGGCATAACCGGTGACGGTAAGAAGCACCAGTCCTGCTATGATGCCGAGGGTGGAATAGCTGTCGGTCTGGAGGTGCTGTCCGCTGGCTACGAGCGCCAGCGAGCCGTTCTTCTTTCCCTGTCTTTCCGTAAAAAAGCCCAGCGACCAATTGACCAATGCGGTGGCCGCAATGATATAGATGCCTGCATCGATCTTCTGGAGCAGGGTGGGCTCAAAAAAACTGCGGACCGATTTATAGATGATAATGCAACCCGCAAAAAAGACCAGGGTTCCTTCAATGGCAGCCGAGACGAATTCAGCCTTGCCATGCCCGTAAGGATGGTTGATGTCCCGCGGCTTGGCGGATATGTAAAGGCTGTACAATCCAATAAAAGCGGCGACCACGTTCACGATGCTTTCAAGGCCATCCGTGAGCACGGCCACCGAGTTGGTAATAATGTAAGCGATGAACTTGGCTATCAGGAGCAAGGCGGAAGCGATCGCCACCCATAGCTGGAGGCGCAGGTTGCTGTTCTTTTCCGCCTGTTGACCTGATACAACGTGCATGGCCGCTAAAGTACGGATTGATAGCGGTCGGCAACATAGTTCCAGTTCACCACCTTCCACCAGTTAGTGATATAATCCGGCCTTTTGTTCTGGTAGCGGAGATAATAGGCGTGCTCCCATACGTCGAGGCCCAGGAGGGGAAAGCCTTTCATCTCGGCCACGTCCATCAGGGGATTGTCCTGGTTGGGTGTGGAGGTGATGCGCAGCCTTTTGTCGTTATCGATTACAAGCCAGCTCCAGCCGCTGCCGAAGCGGTTCTTTGCCGCGTCGGAGAACTGGGTTTTGAAAGCATCGTAAGAGCCAAAGCTGCTGTTGATGGCTGCAGCCAGGTTACCCGAAGGGCCTGACGGCGCATTGGGCGACATGCATTTCCAGAACATTTCGTGGTTGTAATGGCCGCCGCCGTTGTTGCGCATCTTCGTTGAAGAGCGGGATATGCGGCGGAGCACATCTTCCAGCTTTTTATCGGTGCCTACTCCTTCAGCCTTCGCAGCATCCTGCAGGTTGGTGGCATAGGAAGCAGCGTGGCGTGAGTAGTGAATTTCCATGGTGGTTGCGTCGATGGCTTCGTTGAGGGCCGAGTAGGAATAAGGCAGCGGCTGCTGTGTGAAACCTGTTGCATGTTTATCGGATCCGAGCTTTGCCGTAGCCTTGCAGGAGGAGAGAATTGAGCTTCCTATCCACAGTCCAAGTCCTGCCTTGCCTGTACGCACGATGAAGTCTCTTCGATTGGTTAAAGGTGTCATGGGTGTTTTTTGTTTTAAAATTACTTCAAAGCCGTTGGAGTTTGAGGTTTGAAGTTTGAGGTTTGAGGTTTGAGGTTAGTTGTAACAATTCCTCCCCTGTGAAGCCGTTGTGGCTAACCGCAAAGAAGAAGCCGGTTACTGGTGGTCGCTAAACGGTTATCCGTTATCTTCTCTTCTGATTAAAGAATTTCTTCCCACCGTTCATTGCCCTGATCTTTTTGCTGAGGCGGAAATAGAATTCCTTGCTGAAGAGCTGTGAATCGTGCATGGCCTGGTAGGTGATGAAAAGGCCGATGGGCAGCAGCAGGATGGTGGAGAGCCACATGCCCACGGCCGGGGCGACAGAGCCTTCCTTGGCCATCTTTTCGCCGGTAGTGCCGGAAAAGTAGAACAGGGTAAAAAAGATAATGGAAATGATCATGGGCATGCCCAGCCCGCCTTTGCGGATGATAGAACCCAGCGGCGCACCGATCATGAAAAGCACCAGGCAGGCCATGGAAAGCGAAAGCTTGCGGTGCCACTCTATTTCATGGAGGCGAAGGTTTCTTTCCTGTTCCTTGTACTGGGTCATCACCACGTTGTTGCTCATGGTCATGGAGGCGAGCTTGTTGCCTATGCGCTGGTGTATCAGGGCCCTTATGCTGTCCGGTATCACCGCATCCATGGTTCTTGCCGTGTCCAGCTTCTTTGCCGCATTGATCGCCGCCGAATCAGGTTTGCTGGCCGTATCAATCTTTGCCGGGCCGGCCTTTACTGAATCGGCCCTTGCAGCCGCAGGCTTCCAGGTGCTGTCCATATAGCCCGCAAAGTGGGTGTTCATCAGTACATCGCTCCTGGTGCGGGCTCCTATTTTGGCGTTGTGCTTACGGATGGAGTCGATGGCTACCGTAAGCTGGCGCATGCTCAGCACGCGGGCATTGTTGCGGTAAACGCTGTCGCTGGTCCTCTGGAGCGAAAAGGAGCTAAGATCGAACTGCTTGGTGTATTCCTTGAAGCCGAGGCGGATGAATTCCGTATGGCCGGTCATGCGGTTGCCTCTTTCCTCGTAGCGCCAGCCGTTGCGGAGGTTGAACTCCAGGAAGCGCTTGTTGGCCGATACCCGCATGACGCCGTTGCTGGCTATGATGAAATTATCCTGCAGGTCGTTCCGCTGCTCGTAGATGATGATGTCCTGGATGATGCTGTCCTTTTCCTTTTTGCCGACCTTGATGGCGAAGCTGCTGATCTTGTCATAGAATACGCCTTCTTTGAGGTCGAAGGAGGGTTTCGCATAGACTATATCCGTGAGCAGGCTGCGCGACTTCAGGTTGGCAACGGGGATGATGTTGTTGGAGAACATAAAGGCCACGCCGCAGATGAGGAGCGAGGTGATGAACAGGGGCCTCATGAAGCGGATGAGGGAGATGCCGGCGGAGCGGATGCCTACCAGCTCGTAGCTTTCGCCCAGGTTGCCAAAGGTCATAAGGGAGGAAAGAAGCACGGCCAGCGGAAGGGCCAGCGGTACCAGTACGGCGCTCTGGTACAGGATGAACTCCAGCACAAGATTAGGCCCGAGGCCTTTGCCCACAAAATCATCTATATACAGCCAGAAGAACTGCATCAGCAGTACCATCAGGGTGATGAAGAATGTAGCGACAAAAGGACCAATAAAGGCTTTCAGAATGAGCTTATCTAGTTTTTTAAACACCGTCCTCCAGTTCTTTGATGATATTTTTGCTCCATGAAAGGGCCAAAAATACATTTTTCGGAGGCAGAGAGTAAAC
>DASWNB010000221.1:0-2534 GCA_036399455.1 Flavisolibacter sp.
ACACCTTTCACGTGCATCTTCGTGGCCTGTGAGCTGAACTGCTCCGGCACAGACAATTCAATGGAAGTGCAGGAAGAAATGGAAAGCAGGAATATTATTGAGATGATAAGTTTCATTTATATCGTGTTTTCTTTAATTATGCGGCGAAGCCCGGCTAACAGCCAACAGCTAAAAGCTATAAGCCTTTCTTAATAATACAGCTCTCTCCGGAAAGTGAGCACGGCTGCTGCGCTGGCGATTACGGTTTTGATGGTTTCGTCCAGCTTTTCACTGAACCAGATCCTTCTTTCGGTTTCGCGGAAGCTGACCGCCGCCACTATTTCGTTGCGGTAGGTGAAGGCATACACCAGGTTGAGGGTGGCCAGCAGGCTGCGGGGATCGGAGCGGTCATACTCTTTTTCACGCAAGGCCAGGCTGGTCTTTACGAAGCTGATCTCCTGCGTGTCCTTGCGGATGATACCCTTCTGCTCTTCATCCTTGCTGCCGTTGAGATTGGAGGCTGCCATCTGCCAGCCTTCGGAACTGTCGCCTTCCAGCCGGATCACCGCTTCCAGGAAATCGGTATTCGCCGCTCCAAAGAAACTGGAATCCTGCCTACTCAGCAAACGAAAGGTCTCATTTTTTCGCATGATGGCCCTTGACTCCGTGGCGGCCAGCTTTTCACCGTTCCTGAGCAGTTCGAAGCGGAATACGTCCTTCGAGCGGTTCCTGTCCTTTTTGTACAACGGAATGCCTTCCACCTGGAGTATGGCATTCGCCAGCGAAAAAGAGCCAAAGGAAAAGAAAGAGCCTAATGTCCTGCGGAAACGGTCCGTACTGTAATCGCCGAAGCTCAGGTTCCTCTTAAGGCCGGACTGGCCGCTTAGCCGGTAAGGCTGCAGGGACAGGGCAGCTTGCTTTTGAGCCTGCCCCTGCATAGCCAATAAAATACCGGCAATGAGAATGATGGTTTTCATAGTTACTTATTGTACAGGGCTGAATGTGAACTGAACATAGCCATCCTGGTCAACAAGGCGGTAGGAGAACCTGGTGGCGGATACGCTCAGGCTCTCGGCTACCACGGAAAGGCTGCTTCCGGTCATACCCAGCCTGATCTTGGTGTTGTTCTCCAGCAGCTCGTAGGTACCGTTGGTGCCTGCATCGCCAAACTGGTCTACATAGGTAATGGTGCCGTCGGCCTTGAATGACTGGCGTACCAGTGAGTAATCTTCCTCGTTATCGGCTGCTCCCCTCTTGTACGTTACTACGGGTGTTCCGTGGTTGTCGGTCACTTCTTCCATCTGCCAGGTTTTGGCGGTGAGAAGGTCTTTAACGGTGGGTGCGGGTACGGGTTTTACCACATCTTTCTTGCTGCACGATACGGCAAAGATGGAGGCGAGGAAAAGGGCTGCGGTGAGTCTGATGATCTGTTTCATGATAATGTTCTTTGATTGTTGTTGGTTTATTTATTTGGTTTTGGTTTTCAAGGCATCGGCCGGTTCCGGTTTTTGCAATTGCTTTCATATAGTACCCCGGGTGAAGGAAAAACCGTTGGGTAGAAAAAAGGCCTTTAACATTTCATTGGGAAGTCCACGGTCCACAGTCCACAGTCCACGATATGTTCCGTATATCTATGAGCCTCTGCATCTATTTAAGCATCGAGTTCACCGCCAAGACGCTAGACGCGAGGAGATCACATTCTTTGTGCAACCTCCGTGTCCTTGTGCCTATGTGGTTATCCTTGCGGCTTGGCGTCCCAGCGGTGAAATTCACGATTGACGATTGACGATTCACGCTACCTTAGCATCATGGCCGTCGTAGTAAAAGAGATAAGGGAAGTTCAGGTTGATGAGGCGCTGCTTCAGCAACTCAGCCCCGAAGAAGAGGCCTGTACCATTATCCATTGCAGCCTCGACGTTGAATTTTTTACCGGCATACGCATCTGGCCTACTACCTACCTGGTGCAGGAAGACGGCTCCCGCCGCAAGCTCATCAAGGCATTTCAAATCTCACTATACCCTAACTGGCTGCTGATCTACGGCCCGCACCGCTTTACACTTGTTTTTGAAGGATTGGGGAAGGATTGCCGCCGGTTCGACCTGCTGGAAGATATCCCCGAGCCGGGCGGTTTTCATGTGCCCGGAATCAACCGCAACAATACCGATGTATACCACCTGTTTATAGAAGAAACCTGAAAAAGGTGGCACAATATTTTGGACTTTTAGGGTATAAAACAGGATTTTATGCAGGACCAGGAAAATATAAGGCAAGATGCCGACTACAGCAGGCAGGTTCATTCTGGCGAAGCCGGCGGCATTATCAGTGAATACATTGTAGAAGAAAAAGATACCCTACCCGATATAGCAGCCCGTTACGACATAACCATCGAAGAAATCATTGCCGCCAACCGGGATATCCTCACCGACCCCGTAGACATGGTAAAGCCAGGCCTGCGGATCATGATACCCAGCAAGCGTAAAGAAGGCGGAACGAGATAGCCAGTCTGAAGTCATAAGTCTGAAGTCTTAAGCCATTGGCTTATAGCTATTAGCTGT
>DASWNB010000222.1:0-3330 GCA_036399455.1 Flavisolibacter sp.
ACCTGTTCCAGCCCGCCACCATTACCTACCTGTTGGCGAATCCTTCCGTGTTCGGCATTGCCGACCTGAAGGGATTGAAGATAGAAGAGGTGAAGAATATATCGCTTTACCGCAGCCTGCTGCTGGCGAATGAGGAAATAGAAGACAAGCTGCAAAAAACGCTAAGCGACTTCGAGTCGGCTGGCAGTTTCACCGGAAGCGAAGCCACGCTGGCCGAACTGTGGGAGCAGCCCCAGAGCCTCATCAAATCGCTGCTGTCCAACCTAACGCTGGGCAAACCTGCACTGTCGGCCATGGACCAGCTTTGGACCGCTTTGAAGATCTGCACCCAACTGGGCATACAGGGCGATTCGCTGAAGAAGCTCATTTCCTCCAACTACAAGGAAGCTGCCGAGGTGGCACTGGGCGCCTTTGCTTCCAAGTACGAGGATGAGAAGACCCGCGAGGAAAAGCTGGCGCCTACCGCCGACAAGATCAACACGCTGAAAAGGGATGCGCTGTGCGACTACATCATTTCCCGTGGCGACAAATTCAAGTTCAAGGACAGGAGGGACCTTTATGAATTCTTCCTGCTGGACGTGGAGATGGGCGGCTGCTTCCGTACCTCTTACCTGGTGGCTGCCATCACCAGCCTGCAGCTTTACGTATACCGTTGCCTCATCAACCTGGAGCAGTCGGACAAGAGCCTCAATGCCAACATCCCCGATGTGAAGGTGCTGCCCACCTACATACCGGCGGACGAGTGGGAGTGGAGAAAGAACTACCGTGTGTGGGAAGCCAACCGCAAAGTGTTCCTTTACCCTGAAAACTACATAGATCCTACGCTGAGGGATACGAAGACGCACATCTTCAAGGAACTGGAAGACGAGTTGCTTCAGCAGAAGATAACGGAAGAATCGGCGCAGGCAGCGTACAAAAAATACATGGCGCAATTCGCGGAGCTGACCAGGCTTCGTTATGCGGGAGCTTACTACCACGAGGAATTTGACAACTACGGCTACGTGAACCTGGGGGGCAGCGGGAAGGGAGACAGCAATTTCTTCATGGTCAGCGGCATCTACTTCCCATCCGAATCCGATGACAGTTGCTATTATCTCTTTGCCCGCACCAACGTAATGCCTTACCAGTATTACTACCGCACGTACAACGACAACCGCAAGACCTGGGGCAACTGGACCAAAATAGAACTGGGCATAGAAGCAAAGGAAATATCGGCCATCATCCACCAGGGCAGGCTGCATATATTCTGGACCGAGGTAAAGGCGAAGGAAATGAATACCCTGAATGACGGCTCCTCCAACTCCGAAGGGTATGTCTTCAGCGCCTACGTGAAGTATTCCTACCTGGGCGAAGGCGGCAGGTGGAGCGCCCCGCAGCGCCTCTACGTGGGACAAGGCAACGATACAAAGCAGAAGATATACGGCCGCGTAAGAACCTCGAACTTCAACCAGGGACGGTGGGACAAGGAAAAAGACGCCATGGTGGAAACATACGAAGAGCGGGTGTTTCGCAAGCCTTATGCCTACGCCGGCAAGAACGACATATCAACACCAATCCGCATGGCCTACATCTGGAGCCAGAACAAGGGCTCGCAGGAAGTGACGTATACTACGGCCTCTGCAAATGTGAAGTTCTCATTTGTTGAATTCTCCGTTCCTTCACGCAGCTTCAAGATCACCAATAACGACTTCTCGCAGGCCAGCACCGAGATACAGGTTAGCCTGACCATGAAGCTCCCCGGACTGACCTACACCGTGAATGTCAAAGGTGACCTGAAGCTGACGCAGAGCGGCTGCACCTTCCAGATCAACCAGTCCGGCATAGCCCTTGCCATACCCATTGGCTTCTCCGTGCAGGCAACGTCGATGCCGGTGACGGAGAACAACTTCAGCATGTCGCTTTCCAGGAATGTCATCACCAATCCCGCGGAGAGTAACATCTTCAGCGGCGGCAACCTTTCGTATCACAAAAAGGAATACCTGGTAGCTTATACCGAGAACGGCGACATGAACACTTATATCGAGAATGGCATGCAGCAGATGTCGGACCACCGGCTGACGCAGGACCGCAACGGCCTGGGCGGCATTCACATCAACAAAAACAGCGAGTCGGACTTTGTGCCGGTGAACACCATCCTCACCGACGAGCTGTGCGACGTGCTGTACGCCAAAGGGCTGGATGAATTCCTTTCGCTCAAGACCCAGGAGATGACCGATCCCAACGGGCAGAAATTCAACTTCCGCGGACCGTACGGCGAATATTACTGGGAGATATTCTTCCATATACCTTTCCTCATTGCCAACCACTTCAACGCCAACCAGAAATTCAAGGAAGCAAAGTGGTGGTATGAAAGGGTATTCAATCCCACTTCCGATGAGGCGCCTGCCAACAGCAAGCCTACAGACCACAACTGGCAGTTCCGCGAATTCCGCGGCCTGACGGCCCAAAAGCTGAAGGACATCCTCACCGACGTCAAAGCCATCGAAGCCTACAAGAAGGACCCTTTCGATCCGCACGCCATCGCCCGCCTCCGCATCAGCGCCTATCAAAAGGCTATTGTCATGAAATACATCGACAACATCATCGACTGGGGCGACCAGCTATTTACGCAGGACACCCGCGAGTCCATCAACGAGGCTGAAATGCTGTATCATTTTGCTTACAACATATTGGGCAAGAAACCCGTGAAGAGGGGCAAGTGCGCCACCGCAGATGAAGAAAAGCTTACTTATGAAAAGGTAGGCCCCGAAATAAGCAAGGGCGCCGAATTCCTGATTACGCTGGAGAATGTTTACTGGACGCAGCGCAAGACCTACCAGGCCGAAGTAGGCCTGATCCAGCGCTCGAAAAGCCTTATGGCGCTGAACGGAAACCTGGTAAGGGACGTGAACCTGGAAATCCTTTCGAAGCAGGTGCAGGTGCAGCGCGGCACGGACCTGGACAAGGTTTTCACCCCGCCCGCCAATACCAATCCGGTAAAGGACCGGGTGCCTGTCACAGGAACCTGGAAGAGCTACAAGACACTGGCAACGACAAAGAGTACCGTCACACAGAATAAGGGACAGTGGATGCAGGCGCAAAAACCGGGAGGCAGGGTCATGGTTGCTTCCGACAAGCTGGTGTTCAAACCCCAGAAGCGCTATCCTTCCTATGACGTGGTGCGGCAGGCCGCCCTGGTGTTCTGCGTGCCCGAGAACAAGGACCTGCTGGAATACTGGACAAGGCTGGATGACCGCCTGATGAAGATCTGGAACTGCATGAACATCTACGGCGTGCGCAGGAGCCTTTCGCTCTTCCAGCCGCCCATAGACCCGATGATGCTGGTAAGGC
>DASWNB010000223.1:0-6814 GCA_036399455.1 Flavisolibacter sp.
CATAACGACATGCCCGTTACAGCGCCCTTCAACCTGAAAAAATGGATAGACGAGAACCGCGACCTGCTGAAACCTCCCGTAGGCAACCAGTGCGTTTACAAGAACGCGGAAAATTTTATCGTAATGGTGGTGGGCGGTCCCAACTCCCGAAAGGATTACCACTACAACAAGAGTGAAGAGCTTTACTACCAGCTTGAAGGCAACATCACACTGAAGATCATCGACGAAGGCGTGCCCAAAGACATTCCCATCAATGAAGGCGATATGTTCCTGCTGCCGCCCAACACCCCGCACTCGCCCCAACGCGGTCCCAACACCGTAGGACTGGTCATTGAAAAGATCCGCGACGAAGCGGAAAACGAAGAAGACGCCTTCATGTGGTTCTGCGAAAACTGCGGAAACAAATTGTACGAGGAATATGCGTTCGTAAAGGACATCGTCAAGCAACTGCCTCCTATTATGGAACGGTTTTATTCTAACCAGGAACTTCGTACGTGTAAGAGCTGTGGGGAAGTGATGGAGCCGCCGGTGAAGAAATCCTGAGGGGTTTAATATCTGGGAAAAAACATGCCTTTTCCTGAGGATTTACTTTAGGTAATTAATGTTTGAGGTTTGAAGTTTGAGGTTTGAGGTTCGTTAGGAGCATCAGGCATTAATTATGGCAACCATCACAAAGTTTGAAGACCTTGAAGTATGGCAGTTGGCAAGACAGCAGGATAAGGATTTGCAGGAAATTATTCTTAATACCACCCCTTAATAAAGATTACAGCCTGCGCAACCAAATAAGCGCTTCTTCGGGTTCTGTAATGGATAATATAGCGGAAGGGTTTGAAAGGTCAGGGAATTATGAATTCAAGAATTTCCTGCTCATAGCAAAAGGCTCCAACGGTGAGTTCAGGTTGCAGCTTTACAGGGCATTAGACAGGAAACACATTTCCCAGGAAAAATTTGATTTTCTTTACAAAAAGAATCTCGTGATTGGAAACAAGCTCATGACCTTCATAGGTTATTTACACAACTCTGCCATCAAGGGTCAACGACACAAGCCACAGAACTCTGCCACATAACCCTCAAACCTCACACTTCAAACCTCAAACTTGAAAATCGACATACATACTCACATCATGCCGGAGAAGATGCCCAACTGGGTACAGAAATTCGGCTATGGTGATTTTATACATCTTGAGCACAGGAATTGCCAGGCCTGCATGATGAAGGGCGATAAGGTTTTTCGCGTGGTGGACAGGAACACCTTTGACGCCGGTACACGCAGGGACGAATGCCAATCCACCGGTGTTGACATACAGGTGCTGTCCACCATTCCCGTGCTGTTCAACTATTGGGCAAAGCCGCAGGATGCACTTGAAACTTCCCGCTTCTTCAACGACCATATAGCCGAAACCGTGGCGGAGCATCCCGGCTCCTTTATTGGCATAGGCACCGTTCCCCTGCAGGATACCAACCTCGCCATCCGTGAAATGGAACGCTGCATAAAGGAACTGAAGATGCCCGGGCTGGAGATCGGCACCAACATCAACGGTAAAAACCTGGGCGAGCCGGATCTCTTCCCTTTTTACGAAGAAGCAGAACGCCTCGGCTGTGCACTCTTCATACATCCCTGGGATATGATGGGCGAAAAGGACATGGAAAAATACTGGCTCCCCTGGCTTGTAGGCATGCCCGCCGAAACCACAAGGGCCATCTGCTCACTCATCTTCGGCGGTGTGTTTGAAAGATTCCCAAAGCTGCGCATCGCCTTTGCACACGGCGGCGGCTCCTTCCCCTACACGCTTGGCCGCATCGAGCACGGCTTCCATGTCCGCCCCGATCTTGTTCAACCCGACAATAAGGTAAATCCCCGCGACTACCTCGGCCGCTTCTGGGTGGACAGCCTCGTGCACGACCCTGCCGCCTTTCACTTCCTGATGAACACCATGGGCGCCGACCGCATCTGCCTCGGCAGCGACTATCCCTTCCCTCTTGGCGAACACCGCCCCGGCGAACTGATCGAGAGTTTGGGATTGGAACGGGAAGTTTATGAGAAGATGATGTTCCGGAATGCGATGGAGTGGATGGGGAGAGAAGCTATTGGCTGATAGCTGATAGCTGTTAGCTGTTGGCTTGTTCACGTACTGCTTTAAGCATCCGTTACTTACAAAAAAGATATAGTTAATCGCAAAGCACGCAAAGTATGGGCAAAGGAGCGCAAAGCTGTAGTCACAGCCACTCCTTCGCTTCTTCGCGGCACTTTGCGTGCTTTGCGGTTAAATGAAGCTTGTTTAGATACCATCCGTTCATAGGCTGTACGTAGACAAGGCCATCAGCCAACAGCTATCAGCCAACAGCTTCACTCAAACAGTTCCGGGTAATCCGTAATAACTCCATCCACTCCCATCTCCCTAAACCTTTCAATTTGCTTTTTCGTGTTGATGGTCCAGGGGATGATGCGGATGTTGTTGCGGTGGCAGCCTTCGATGATTTGCCTGCTGACCAGCGTGTAGTGCGGGCTGTAGATGGAAGGCATGAAGCCGAGGGTGCTCCATACCTCCGGCAGGGTGCGGCTGTCGCCGGCGTCGATGAGTACGGAGGTTTTGATGTGCGGGTATTTCTGGTGCAGGTACCGGAGGGTGCGGAAGTCGAAGGACTGGATGATGACGCGGTCTTCTATTCCTTTCTCTTTTATAACGGCCATGAGCAGTTCCACGAACTCGGCGGGAGCCGGGTGAAAGATATTGTCGCCGGAAGGCTTGCTCTTTGTTTCGATGTTGAAGAAGGGATGAGGGCGGCGGCTGGTGATCATGTACTGCTGCACGCTGTCGAGCAGGTCCGAAAGCAGGGGCTTGACGGCCCTTATTTTTTGCTGGCGCGGAAAGCGGGGATGCGGCTTGATGCCTACATCGAATTTCCTTACCTCGTCATAGGTCATGCCGTAGATGTTATAGTTCCTTTCTTCGGAGGAAGGGATGTGGGTACCGTCGGATTTTGTGGTGATCTGGTGGTCGAACCAGGGTTCGTGCGAAAGCACTACCTGTTTGTCTTTTGTGATTACTACATCCAGCTCAAGCGTGGTAACGCCCAGGTCAAGAGCGGTTTTCATGGCCGCTATGGTGTTCTCGGGCATCAGGCCGCGGCAGCCGCGGTGGCCCTGCTTATCAAATTGATCCATCTTACGGGCGGTATTCGGGGCAGCGGCTCTCTGCGAGGCCGTGCAGGAAAGCAGCAGGAGAAGGTATAGAGAGCAGAAGCGCATGAGCTAAGATAGCCGCATCCCTTCTTATTCACCATGAAATAATTGTGAAGCCCTCTTCTTCATTTCTTCGGCAATGGTTTTACTATCAGCGTCTGAATTTTCCAGCTTTTCAATGATGTTGTGATAGCTTTCTTCGTCGCGGTTCTGGCTCAGCTTGAATACGTTCTCCATCTTCTCCACCTCCACTTCAAAAGCAACGATGGCCTTCAGGAGAGGTTCACGGTAATCGACGGGAAGATTGTCGAACACCGTAGATGAATGAGGGTTGTTGTTTTCGAAATGCAGGGAGGTTTTTCTCAGCACATCCTCCAGGCCTTGCCGGTCCAGGAACCTGATGGTGCCGGTGACATGCACAGACATATAGTTCCAGGTGGATGCCTGCTGCGGGTTCTTGTACCAGGTGGCGCTTACATAAGTGTGGTGGCCGGTAAACACGCAAAGCACGTTCGGGTTCTTTTCAAAAGCCTTGTGGTGATCGTTGTTCTTCATGATATGCCCGCTCAGGTACATGCGGCCGTCGCGTTCCTCTATGAACACAGGCACCTGCGTAGCCACGGGCCTCCCGTCTTCGGAGCACCCTGCCATGAAAGCAAACGGATGCTTGTGGATGAAGTCAAGCAGGACCTTTTGGTCTTTTTCTTTGAAATAAGGGAGATTGTACATGAAAGTTAGTTTGGTTCTCAAAAGTAAGTATTTCGGAGGAAGCTGTGAGTTGTTAGCTGTGATCTGCAAGCCTTTAAAGGAAGCTGATGGCTTTTAGCTGATAGCTGTTGGCTTGTGCACGTACAGCCTATTGGCATCCGTTACTCTGATTATGATTGATTAACCGCCAGGACGCGAAGACGCGAGGAATACACTGGGCCTGCTATCCGTTTCCTGGCGTCCCGGCGGTTAATCGAAATACTTGTTTAAAGAACGAAAGATTAAAGGTTGAACGTGAACAAGCTAACAGCTATCAGCTAAAAGCCATCAGCTTCTCTCCTAATTCTTCCTCTTAAAATCCCCTCTCTTCCAGGCCTTGATAAACTCTGCCCAGGCGGCGGGGTTGAAGATGTTCTGGGGCGGCATCTGGCCGGCGTAGGAAGCACGGTTGGCCATGTTGCGGAACTGCATGGCAGTGGCTTCGCCACCGTCGGAGGGAGTAGATTGTATCAGGGCACGGCGCTTGGCGGCATCGTTGTTCCTGCGGGCAATTTCTATATCGTCATCGGCCACCTTGGTGTTTACGAAATCGCGTTCAAACTGTTGCGGGGTTGGACGAGGCTTGATGATGGTGGCGGGAAGGTAAACCGTATCCTCTACCAGCAACTGCACCATGCTGTAGTGATTGCCGTCGATGTTGTGCGGAATGGTTACTATCTTGGTTTTATAGCTTACGTGAGAGAACTCCACCTCATCGCCCTTGAGCACCACGATGGAGAATACGCCCTGGTTGTTGGTCATGGTACCGCGGTTCTGGCCCTTTACGGTTATGCTCACCGCGGGAATGCCTACAAGGCTGTCCGCCGTCATCACAATACCATAAAGCTGTACTACGGAATCCTTCACCGCTTCAAACTGCGCATTTGAGCTTTTGGCAAAGAAGAAACAGATGAACAGTAGAGGTAGAATTTTTTTCATGCGGCCTTTATCTTTTCATATTTGAATACGGCTCCGTGCCTCCAAAAATAACTCCCCGCACAGGTATAACAAGAATTGTGCGTATTTGTTTACTTAACTTTGCGACTTCATTAACAAATGCCGATATGACCCAGGATGATGTGCTGAAGGCCCTGAGCAATGTTCAGGAGCCGGACCTTGGAAAAGACCTTGTGACCCTCAATATGGTGCGCGATATAGAGATCAATGGCAATTACGTTGCCTTCACCGTCGTACTCACCACACCTGCCTGTCCCATGAAGGACATGATCAAGAACGCCTGCATCAACGCCGTAAAACTCCTTGTAAATAAAGAAGCGATAGTAAACGTAAAATTCACATCCAGCACCACTACCGTCCGTGCGGATAAGAGCAGCGTGCTGCCCGGCGTAAAGAATATCATTGCCGTTGTCAGCGGAAAAGGCGGAGTAGGCAAGAGCACCGTTTCCGCCAACCTCGCCCTCGCTCTTGCACAGGGCGGCGCCTCCGTAGGGCTGCTTGACGCCGACATCTACGGTCCCAGCGTCCCCATCATGTTTGGCGTACGCGGCGAGCGTCCCATGATGGCCGAGATAAACGGCAAAGGCATGATCGTTCCGCTGGACCGCTACGGCATCAAACTGCTGAGCATAGGATTACTGGTAGATGAGAAGAATGCCGTAGTATGGCGCGGTCCCATGGCCAGCAGCGCCATCCGCCAGTTCATCACCGACGTTAACTGGGGCGAGCTCGACTACCTGGTAGTGGACATGCCACCCGGCACCGGCGACATCCACCTAACCCTGCTTCAAACCGCCCCCGTCACAGGCGTAGTGGTTGTAACCACACCGCAGGACGTGGCCCTGGCCGATGCAAAAAAAGGCATCGCCATGTTCGGGCAGGCGCAGATGAACGTGCCCATTATCGGCCTGGTGGAGAACATGAGCTATTTCACTCCCGCCGAACTCCCCGATCATAAATACTTCATCTTCGGCAAGGAAGGCGGCAAGCGCCTCGCCGATGAATACGACCTTCCCTTCCTGGGCCAGATCCCCCTCGTTCAAAGCATCCGCGAAGGCGGCGACATCGGCATCCCCGTAATGATGGGCGACGACGACATCACTAAAAGATCCTTCGCCGAATTTGCCGGCAACGTAGCCCGCAGTGTCTCCATGCGCAATGCGCATATGCAGAGCGAGGAGATAGCAGAAGTAGTGGAAAGCTGAGGGAGAAGTTTGAAGTTTGAGGTTTGAGGTTCGTTAGGTGTGTCATTCATTTCCTTAGTGGAGCCATCGCGGCCCGGTGTCTTTGTGGTTAATTACTGAGGCGTCCAAGAGCAACGGCCTTGCTAACAAAAGGAGTAATACACTCAAACCTCAAACCTCAAACTTCAAACCTCAAACTTCTCCTCCTATCTTTGCCGCACTTAACCAAAAGCATTATGAAAAAGATTGCTGTTATAGGTGCAGGAACGATGGGCAACGGCATTGCACACGTGTTTGCACAGAACGGGTTCAGCGTGTCGCTGATCGATGTTTCGCAGGAACAACTGGACAGGGCCATAGCCACCATCACCAAAAACCTCGACCGCCAGGTTTCAAAAGGCCTTGACGCCTCGGTGAAAGATTCCGCCCTGCAAAACATTATCACCAATACCTCTCTGGCCGAAGGTGTGAAGGATGCAGAACTGGTGGTGGAAGCCGCAACGGAAAATACAGAGCTGAAACTGAACATCTTCCGCCAGATGGACGAGCACGCACCCAAAAGCTGCATCCTCGCCACCAATACCTCTTCCATCTCCATTACAAAAATCGCTTCGGTCACTTCCCGCCCCGAACAGGTGATCGGCATGCACTTCATGAACCCCGTGCCCGTGATGAAGCTGGTAGAGATCATTAACGGTTATTCTACAAAGACAGAAGTAAGCCAGGCGATCGTTGACCTGAG
>DASWNB010000224.1:0-3417 GCA_036399455.1 Flavisolibacter sp.
TGATAGGGATACAGACCGATAAGTTTTTTACACAGCCGGTGTTTTCGGATTATGCGGCCCTGGGCCGTAGCCTCAGAAGGATAAAAGCCGTGGAGGATGTGATCTCAGTACCTACCGCTATCAACCTGGCCAGGGCGCCCGAATCGGAAACCCTCCAGGCAATTCCTGTTTTTCCCGATACCATAATTACGCAGGAGCAGATCGACAGCAGCCGGAACGTGTTCTCCCAGCTACCGTTCTACCGCGGGCTTCTCTATAATCCTTCCACCAATGCATGGATGATGGGCGTTCGCATCAGCGGGGCGCTGCTCAATTCGCCGGAACGCACCGGCATAGTCAAGGAAATCACCAGGATGGCCCAAAGCTTTGGCAGCAAGCACAAAATAGACGTGCACCTGAGCGGGCTGCCGCTGATCCGTACAGAAATGGCGGAGCGCATACAAAAGGAGATGAAATTTTTCCTGGTTGCTTCAGTGGTGCTGTCGGCGCTTATACTGCTGCTGTTCTTTCGCTCCCTGAGTGCTACGCTGCTGTCGCTGGCGGTGGTCATCATCGGCGTGGTGTGGAGCATCGGCACCCTTAATCTTATGGGTTACAAGATCACCCTGCTTACGGCGCTGATACCGCCGCTGGTGGTGGTGATAGGCATTCCCAACTGCATTTACTTCCTTAATAAATACCATACGGCTTACCGCGATACGGGCGACAAGAGAAAGGCCATCGTGCAGATGATCGGGAAGATGGGTATCGTAACGCTGTTCTGCAACATAGCGGCCGCTATCGGCTTTGCGGTATTTGCGCTTACCAAGAGCGAGATACTGAAAGAATTCGGCGTAGTGGCAGGCATCAACATCATGCTGCTGTTCTTTATCTCCCTTATACTAATACCTGTGGCGCTTAACCTGCTGCCCGCTCCCCGCGAACGCCATACAAAATACCTTCAGAACCGCTGGCTGCAGGCCTGGCTGGTAAGGCTGGAGCGCTGGTCGGCACACCACAGGGGATGGATCTATGGAGCCACGGCGCTGGTGATCGTATTTGCCGTAGCCGGCATCTTCCGCCTGAAGAGCGTGGGTTATATAGTAGATGACCTGCCGGCATCCGATAAAATATATACCGACCTGAAATTCTTTGAAAATCATTTTGAAGGCGTGATGCCGCTGGAGATAGTGGTGGATACGAAAAAGAAATACGGCGTATCGAGGAACCTGAAGAACCTGATGAAGATCGATTCGCTGGCGCAATACCTGCAGGCCCAGCCTTATATCGGGCGTCCGCTCACCATTACCGAAGGGCTCAAATTTGCGAAGCAGGCTTTTTTTGAAGGCGACTCCAATAACTATATCATGCCCGGTGAGAACGACATGCTGGCGCTGAGGCCCTATCTGTCCTCTACCGGCGGCGGCGACAGCGCCACGGGAAGCTCGTTCACAAAGCTCGTGTCCAGCTTCATGGATAGCACACGCCAGCAGGCACGCATCAGCGTGAACATGAAAGACATCGGCAGCGAAAGGCTTCCCCTGGTGCTGGACAGCATACAGGCGCATGCAGGCCAGCTTTTCGACAGCTCGCAATACCACGTGCAGCTTACGGGCACCAGCGTTACTTTCCTTGAAGGCAGCCGCTTTATCATCAACGGGCTGAAGGAAAGCATTTTCTGGGCCTTCCTCCTGATAGCCCTGTGCATGCTGTACCTGTTCCGCTCCTGGCGCATCCTGCTTTGCTCGCTGATACCGAACCTTATCCCGCTGGTGCTTACGGCCGGTGTGATGGGATGGGCGGGCGTGCCGCTGAAGCCTTCCACGGTGCTGGTGTTCAGCGTGGCGCTGGGGATTGCCATTGACGTGACCATACGCTTTCTTGTAAATTATAAGCAACAGCTCGGGCAGTTTAATAATGATCCATTCAAAACAGTCGTGGAAACCATCCACTCCACGGGCCTGAGCATCATTTATACCTCTATAGTGCTTATCGCCGGCTTCGTGATTTTTTGTTTTAGCAATTTCGGGGGAACGAAAGCGCTGGGATGGCTTACCTCCCTGACTCTTGTCACAGCCACCGTAGCCAACCTGGTGCTGCTGCCGGCCCTTATCATCAGTTTTTACCGGAAAAAGAAAGAAGCGGCGGCAGTGCAGCAATCGTGATAAAGATTTTGTCTGTTTTTAACAGATGTTTAATATATTAGTGCCGCTCTACTGATAGCTTGATTGAAAAGTAATCTTTTATAGAGCCACCATCCATCCACTATCTTCAGAAAGCCGAACCGATTAGCGTTTAACTGTTTACGCTTTAATCATCATAAAAACACATGCACATGAGGAAAATTTTATGCTTAAGCATTACGCTTATGCTCATGACCCTAGTGTCCTGGGCGCAGCGTACCGTGACCGGAAGGGTTACAGATGACAAGGGAAATCCACTACCTAATGTCTCTGTACTCATCAAGAACACCAACTCCGGTACTGTAACGGGTTCCGACGGCTCATTCTCCATCAACGTTCCCGCAACCGGCCGCACACTTGTCTTCTCCTATGCCGACATGACCACCCAGGAAGTTGCCATTGGCAACCAGTCTGCCCTGAACGTATCCCTCAGCCCCGCTGAAAGGAGCATGCAGGAAGTGGTAGTGGTGGGCTATGGCACCCAGCGCCGCGCCGAAGTAACCGGCAACGTGGCTTCCATCTCCGGCAGCAAACTTCGCGACCAGCCCCTCCAAAGCTTTGAGCAGGGCCTGTCCGGAAGGGCTTCCGGCGTTAACATCTCCATCCCTAACGGCGTACTGGGCAACCCGCCCGTGATCCGCGTCAGGGGCATCAACTCCATTTCGCTCAGCTCCTATCCCCTTGTGGTAGTTGACGGCGTGCCCGCCTTCACCGGTGACGTAGGTGGTGGCAGCGCCTCCAACAACCTGCTGGGCGACATCAACCCTGCCGACATCGAAAGCGTGGAAGTACTGAAAGACGCTTCCGCCGCCGCCATCTACGGCTCAAGGGCCTCTGCCGGCGTTCTGCTGATCACTACCAAGAAAGGCCGCCAGGGCCGCGCCAGGGTAAACTACGAAGCCTGGGCCGGATGGACCAAGGCCTACAACCTCATTGAAGTGCTGAACGCAGAGGAATTCACAAACCTCAAAAACGAGGCGCTTGTGAACGCCAATACCGCTCCCAACAATACTACCAGGGGCTTTTATCTCGATACCATCAACGGCAACCTCGTGGATACCGACTGGTACGACTATGTTTACCGCACCGGCTTTGCCCAGAACCATAACGTGAGCATCTCCGGGGCCAACGACCGCACAAATTATTACTTCTCCGTTGGCTTTACCGACCAGGAAGGCATGTTCAGGAACAACGACTATAAGAGAATGACCGGACGCTTCACCCTCGACCACAAGGTGAACAACTGGCTGTCCAT
>DASWNB010000225.1:0-6808 GCA_036399455.1 Flavisolibacter sp.
ACAGCTAAAACCGAGAACGTAAACCAGGGCTCCTTTGCCATCGAAGAACTAACAGACCTTGTAGAGGAAGCCGTACTTACAGAGTTCGACCGCCTCAATGAAAGAGGTGGTGTACTTGGTGCCATGGAGCGCATGTACCAGCGCAATAAGATCCAGGAAGAAAGCCTGTTCTACGAGCACCAGAAGCACACCGGCGAGCTACCGCTTGTAGGCGTGAACACTTTCCTGGGCAAGAACGGCAGTCCCACCATATTACCCGGCGAAGTGATCCGCTCAACAAAGGAAGAAAAAGAGCAGCAGATACAAAACCTGCACGCCTTCTGGAAGCGCAACGAAAGCAAAAGCGAAGAAGCCCTCACAAGGCTGAAGGAAGTAGCCATTTCCAACGGCAACCTCTTTGCGGAGCTGATGGAAACCGTTAAGTACTGTTCGTTGGGACAAATAACTCATGCACTTTACGAAGTAGGCGGACAGTATAGAAGGAATATGTAGGAGGAAGGTCCACGGTCCACGGTCGACAGTCCACAGACGAGGCATTACGGAGGACGATGTTTTATGAGGCGGTAGCTGTTGGCTTATGACTTTCGACTTCCGACTTATGACTTATGGCTTATGACTTCCGATTTATAATTATTCCATTCTTGGTTTGACAGGAATAAGTAATTCTCTATTTTACCTTCAAACCATTGAGGTATTTGTATGAAAACAACCAAACAACTAGCACTGCTTTCTCTTTTGATCTTTGCTTCTTTAAGTTATTCATCAGCACAGGAAGGCGAAAAACAGGCGACTGTAAAAAAACCTTCACCTCTCCGTTTCCTGGTCGGTCTTGCCGCTGAATTCGGCGGAGACGGCATTGCCACGATTTATTTTGACGATGGCAGCGAGCAGACCATGCACGCCGGGCAAGGGGTTTCCGTGTCTTTTGGCGGGCAATTGAAATTCGCAAGCCTGGAACAGTTGCTCCTGCGTGCTACGGCAGGATTCAAGTATGTGACCACCAAAGCCGACAATGTACACATCCGCCTCACACGTATACCCTTACACCTGACCGCCAGTTGGATGGCGACTAAAAAGCTGCGTTTCGGAGCGGGATTGGTGACGCATAGAAATATCAGCTTCAACACAGGCGGTCTTGCGGGAAACTATAAATTACAGCCTGCCAGCGGTCCTATCTTTGAGGCATCCTACGCAGGCATCGGGCTTTCCTACACCATCATGAAGTACAAGGACCAGGTAGACAACAGTTATTCCGCTAATGCCATAGGGATTACCTTCTCTTACGTAATTAATTCCCAATAAGAAAGAAACCGCTGGCAGAAGGAGATCAAGGCCTGAAAGAAAGGTATTCAGCAGGAATGGCTGAAGTCAGCCAGACATTGTCGCTTGTCTGATAGAACTTCCAGCCTTCATTAGCGAGACGCCCGGCTTTTACTTCTATCAGTACCGGCTTGCCGTGTCTTGCTCCGACATTAAGTGCAGTTTCAACAGTCTCTGATAAATGGACAAATTGCCGGGACATTGGCGTAAGCCCTTGTTCCGCAATTGCCGGCAGATTCTTTACTGCTGTTCCATGATAAAGAACCTCCGGAGGCGCTTTCACCTTGTCTTCCAGCAACACAGGAAAAGAGTGCCCGTGAGTGGCCCTGATCCTGCCACCCGCTTCATCAATTTCCCAGCGGACCTTGTCAAAGCTATTGGTCAGACGCAGAAGGTCAGGAAGATGAACCGCAAAGTTTCTCGAATGCAGGGCCTTTAGCAATTGGTCTATGGAAGCCCAGCCAAAATCGTCAACTATCAATCCTGCATCCTCTGGATTGTGCCTGAGCCAGTAGCTGATCAGTTTACTCGTTTGTTTTGTGGGGGCTTCCATACCGCAGCACGTAAACTTATGCATTACATTAGGCTTTATTCAAAATCCTTTTCGTCCGGATTGTTTGTACCGACGAGTAGCAAGCCTGTCGAGCCACTTACTTTCCAACCTGTTAAGGATATAGCCAAGCACATGTTTTCCCTGTGCTCCTTCTGCAACTGTTCCGATGCTGCTTGCAGAGTCTTTCACCATGTATTGATTATCCAGGTAAACCAGGCTGTCGATAAGCCGGTAATCATGTTCAGACAGAACGGGTTCGGTGAAGCCGCTCCTGTCGAACCGAATTAAGTCCTTTACTGCTTCGGAATGATTAAATCCCGCAGCAAGTATTTTGCGGAAGTAAGTCAATTTAAATTGGCTGATATAAACTTCTTTAAACTGCTCACGTTCGGATCTTACCGGCTGAACGGTTCCACATTGAACCAGGAAAGCAGATACGAGAAGAAAAGAAAATCTAATTGCCCATGTGTTCATATATAAGTGGATTTCGGAGTCAGGTGGTCGAATTTTCGTCACTTCGCAGCTTGCCTGCAAGGAAAGGCCTTGCGCTGTGGCAGGCTTGAAGTTAAAAAAATATGCCGATGGTTTGAAGTCGTAGATCAATAGTGTGTACGGTCTTTCTAAACCTCAAATACGAAAAGGGCCGACTGCTTAGAGACCACCGACAACCGTGCTCCTACGCTGAAGCTACGGCACAAGCGTAAGTTCTCTCTGCGCTTCTTTGCGTATGCTTTGCGTGCTTTGCGGTTTATCTCCTCGTGCATTCCCCGCGGAATTCGCGCCTTCTGGTTACAAAAAAAAGGCACACTTTCGTGTGCCTCTTCCGTTTTGGTTGGTGGCTTTATTTCTGGATCACAACTTTCTCAGTTCTTACTCCCGAACCCGTAACAATCTTCACCAGGTACATACCGCTTGCCTGCCTGCTCAGGTCAAACCTCAGGGTTTGAGCTTTGCCGGTCATTTGAACGGTCCTGGATTCGACTACTGTGCCGTTGGCATTCAGCACCATCACCTGGGCTGTTTCCGTACGGTCGCTGTTCAGTTGCACTTCAAACTGGCCCTTGCTGGGGTTGGGGCGCAGGTTGAGCGGTGATGCGGCCGGAGTCTCCTCAGTTACATCTGCCGGGGCATTCAGGCTTCTCCAATGGTCGTTATCATCATCACGTCCGCTTCTGCAGGAACCCAGGTAGTCGCCATGGTCAAGGTGAGCCTCTACCGCGTTCTTGCTTACGCAGATCTCATCGGACTTGGAAGGCTTGCCTGCGGGCACATGGCAGATCTCTACCTTGTTGTTGCCGCAACGAATATCGATCACGCGGATAAACTTGATCATCAGACCGGAGCATCCTTTCGAATCGGTAACATACACCAGGTATGGATAAATGCCTTCCCTGCTCGGATTCACCGTAATGGACTTGGTAGTGGCTCCTGTTGACCACAGGTAAGTATAGGGACCAGTACCGCCTGAGGGATTGGCAGTAAGCGTGAGTGACGCAGGACCGTAGCCAATGTAGATCGTGTTCGCTTCGCCGCCGGGGTTCACCGCAAATACATCGGGAACGTTCACGGACACCTGGCTTACGATCACCTGCGTGGTGCAAGTGGAAGTGTTGCCGTTGTTGTCCTTCACCGTCCAGGTAATGGTGCTGGTTCCGGGATTGAACGCACCGCTGGCGTTCTTGCCGCTTCCGCTCCTGCTGGTAGCGCCGGTGATAACGTATTTGATGCTGGAGATGCCGCAATTGTCGCTGGCCTGGAGCTCAGGAATCGTATGATAGTTGATCAGGTTATCGCAGCGGGTTTGGGTTGCGGGGCAAACCAGTTGGGGCGGCGTATTGTCGTTTCCGCTCTGCACGGTGAAGCCGGCCTGCTTGGTAGCGCCTGTGGCATCCCTGACCGTTACAGTATAAGAACCGGCGGGCACATTGCTCAGGTCTTGCGTGGTAGCGCCGTTGGACCAGGAATAGGTATAGGGAGGTGTGCCGCCGCTAACGCTGATGTCGATAGAGCCGCCGCTGTTGCAGGAAGCATTGGTAACATTGCCCGTAATAGTGATGGGTGTATTGCAGCCGTTGTTCCCTACGGTGAAGCTGGCCTGCTTGGTAGTTCCGGCAGCGTCCGTAACGGTAACAGTGTAATTGCCTGCGGGCACGTTGCTCAGGTCCTGAGTAGTAGCACCGTTAGACCAGGAATAGGTATAGGGAGTCACGCCGCCGCTGACAGTGATATCAACAGCACCGCCCGTACAGCCTGCATTGGTAACATTTCCTGTAATGGCAATGGGTTGAACACAGCCGTTATTGCCTACGGTAAACGTTGCCTGCTTTGTAGTGCCTGCGCCATCGGTAACGGTAACGGTATAGGAACCGGCGGGAACGTTGCTCAGGTCCTGCGTGGTAGCGCCATTGGACCAGGAATAAGAATAGGGAGTCACACCGCCTGAAACAGTGATGTCGACAGCGCCGCCAGTGCAGGAAGCATTGGTAACATTACCCGTGATGGTAATGGGCTGAACGCAGCCGTTATCGCCTACGGTAAATGTTGCCTGTTTTGTAGTGCCTGTGCCATCGGTAACGGTAACGGTATAGCTGCCGGGAGCAAGGTTGGAGATATCCTGCGTGTTGGCGCCATTGGACCAGGAATAGGAATAAGGAGGTGTGCCGCCGCTGACGCTGATGTCGATAGAGCCGCCGGTGCAGCCTGCATTGGTAACATTGCCTGTAATTGTTATAGGTGTTGTCTGGCCGCCGCCGGTGGTAACACTTACAATGCGCACCCTGTGCTCGTTGGGACCGTCGCCGGTACCGGCGGTAAAGCCCCAGTACACCATCGGGTTGCCGCCGAAATGCGTATTGACTATATCGCCCGTGTAGCTATAAGTACCGGACGCCATGGTGACGGTAAGGGTTTTGGTAGCCGCGTTCCAGGAGAAGCGCACATCGTGGTATAGCCCGTTCTCCAGGTTGGGCAGCGGCGAGGCTGGCTGCAACTGGTCGGCGTGATAGGCGCTGCCGTTGCTCATGAAGCCCAGGTGGTCCTGTTGTATGTCGGACACGAAATCATTGGAATAAGTGTCGAATTCAACCACAACGGAGGGCGCAATGCCGTGGTATCCCAGTCCGGCCCCGCTATTGCCCAGGGCTGTTGTTCCCGCCGATTGAAGCAGGAAGCCGATGCCATCGGCGAAGTCGTCGACGTTGCCGAAATACAACTGGGCATTGATCTCGAAATTACCGGACAGGTTTACCTGCGTGGTGTTCCACACAGAGCCGGCGCTATGATTCACTGCCGCCGTAAGTTGAAAATGATTAGGTCCAAGAACCGAAGCGGTTCCATTAGTGGCGTACTGCGCCTGGGCAGCAGACCATAGGGTGAGGAGAAAAACTAATGCATAGAGTTTCCGCATAACAACAGGTTTAAAGATTAAAAACAGTATTTAAGAATGTACAAATGAATGATTGTCAGGAACACCTGCACGCGTTCGCTGTTTTTCAGTAGAAATTGAGGGAAAACCTATTGTCTTTCAGAAGAAGGAGTACGTTGTCTTTCAGAAGATGGAATGTATGAAGTCTTTCAGAAGAAGGAACTGCAAGATAAGAAAGAATTTCAGCTTTCAAAATCAAAGGGGCTAGTAAAAATACGATGAGGAGGACCGATAAGGGACCACCGAGGACCGGATAGTTAACCGGCAGGAGATAACCGACAACCGGAAAAGGCTGACTCATGGCTTGGAGCTACGATTAATGTAACTGTCGGTTATCGGTGGTCTCTTATGGGTCATCGGCTCCCAACTCATAACTCATAGCTAAAATTTCCCGCTCCCCACTTTCACATCGTTAGTTGTACTAATTTAACGCCCTCCTAGTCTGACTGCCTGAACATGAAAAAAACATTCTTACCGGGCCTGGCCCTTGTTATAGCGATCTTTCTTTTCAGCACGGCCGCCCAAGCGCAGGCCATCGATACCATTCTGAAAAAGCACGGCGACCAATACCAGCCTGAAAGAGCCTATCTCCATTACGATAAGTCTACCTATTACCCCGGGGAAACCATCTGGTTCAAGGCCTACCTCATGGAGGACATCTATCCTGCCTTTGGCAGTAAAACTTTTTACCTTGACTGGGTGGGCGAAAACGGCCAGCTCCTGTCGCATACCGTATGGCCGCTGGTAGAAGGCGCTTCGGCGGGACAGTTCACCATCCCTTCCACTTACACCGGCGGCGCCATCCATGTACGCGGCTATACAAAGTGGATGCTGAACTTCGACACTTCTTTTCTCTATACAAAGAACATCCGCATCCTGTCCAAAACACCGGTGACTGCTACCGCCGCAAAGGCGCCCATCACAACCCTCCAGTTCTTCCCTGAAGGCGGCGAGCTGGTAGCCGGCGTTCCCAACAAGCTTGCCTTTAAGGCGAACGACCAATGGGGAAGGCCAGTAAACGTGAAGGGAGAAGTGAGGGACAACAAAGGCGCAGTGGTGCAAAGCTTTGCTTCTGTGCACGATGGACTGGGCGCACTGGCCCTGCTTCCGCAGGCCGGCAATACCTACACCGCCCGCTGGAAGGACGCCAAAGGAGCAGAGCATACTACAACCCTGCCTGCGGTAAAAGCTACGGGTGTATCCTTGCAGGTAACCCAAAGCCCCGGCCGCCGCTCCGTGCTTCTGTACGCCACTCCCGGCTCACCCGAAAGCTCCGCCAGGCTGAACCTGGTAGGAACCATGAACGGGCGTATGGCTTTCCGCACCACCGCCGACATGTCGCCCAAGGGCAATACCCTAAAGATCATCCCCACGCAAAACTTCCCTACAGGCATACTCACCATCACCGTATTTGACGCGAACTGGAAGCCGCTGGCGGAACGCATCACCTTTATTAACAACAACGATTACTCCTTCCCAGCTCAAATGACCGTGGAGCACTGGGGACTTAG
>DASWNB010000226.1:0-4285 GCA_036399455.1 Flavisolibacter sp.
CTCGAAGGCCTTGTTGCGGGCCCCGCCGAGAAGTACGCGGTCGCCGAGGTTGCGGAAATAAAAAAAGCCCTCATCGGAATGAAAGGCGCCGTTCAAGCCCAGGTTTTTAATGGGGGAGGTGAGAAGAACCTGGCCGCGTGCCGGCGCTACATCGCTCTCCGGCAGGAGGTCGCGGGCAAAGGCGTTGGTGCAGATGAGCAACTGGCGGGCAGACAGCGGGAGATCGTGCTGTGTTCTCAGCTCGATCATCTCTCCATTGTCATGGAAGCTTTTAGCCTCTACCTGGTTCATTACCTGTACGCCCATGCCCTGAACCGCTTGCAGAAGGGCTTTTACCAGCTTGCCGGAATGAAGCAATCCTTCGAGGTTGTTGCGGACCAGGTGGCGGGTATTGCCAAAGCCAAAGGCGGCGATCTGGCCGTCGGCCAGGCGGTAAGTTTTTTTTGTGCCGGTAATGGGCTTCAGCAGGGTGTTGAGGTACCCGATATTTTCCTGGAGTTGTTCGGTGGAAATGCTGTTATCGTCGTACAGCTCGTAACCGCCGCAAAGGTCAAAATCAATGGCGGGGCCGAAGTATTTGCTGATGCGCATCAGTCCCTTGTAGCGCATCTCCACCAGCTCCAGCATCTTGTCCTTTCCCATGAGCTGCGCATCGTAAATCAGCTCGCTCAGGCTGCCGAAGCAGGCAAAGCCCGCGTTGCGGGTGCTGGCCCCGGAGGGAACGATACCCCTGTCGATGATGGTGATCTTCAGGTGCGGTGATTTTTTTTTCAGGTAGAAGGCAGACCAGAGACCGGCAAAGCCGCTGCCCACTATGATCACATCCTGCGGCGCATAAAAAATTTCCTGTTCCCAGATAGAGTATCCCACTGTTCTATTTTTTTGCAATTAAAACGATTTCTCCCGCATCGAGTCCCAGCACATCATCGGCTTCGTCAAACCGCTTTACCTCCACGTCAAAGCCCTGCCGCTCCATGCGTTCCTTCAATCCTTCCACCGAATACACCCGCACATGGTCTTCCTGTCCGAAATGCTCCAGGCGTTCCCCCGGTGTAACAATGGAAGCATCTTCATAAATACTTCCTTCCCGGAAAGGCGTTTGCACCAGGCATTGCCCACCGGGTTTCATCACCCGGTAAAGTTCGGAAAGGGCGGCCGAATCATCGGGCACATGTTCCAGCACGTGGTAGCAGATCACCAGGTCGAAGCGGTTGGAAGGCTCCTCCAGGCGGGCTATGTCCATTCTTTTATCGGCCAGGAATTCGTTGCTGTAATCAGTAGCAGTATAATCGATGTCCTTCCTGCTTTTCATCATCCTGTACCAGCTTCGGGAAGGGGAGAAGTCCAGCACCGTTTTCTGCGCCAACCGATCTTCCAGCAAAAGATACAGCCTCCGTGTTCTTCCCAGGCTGCCGCAGCCCGGACAAAGCTTCTCGCCATTATCCAGCCTCACAAACCTCCCCAACGCCCGGTTGCAGATATTGCACCTGCATTTGCTTCCCCTGTAAAATATGGACAGCACCTTCCTTAAGTACGGCTCGTACCGTACGAGTTTTTCTTTTGGAAGAAGCTTCAGGGCCATATTTTTCAGCCGGGTGTACATGGAGCAAAGGTAAAAGGTAGAAGGCTCAGAATGTTTGAGGTTTGAAGTTTGAGGTTCATCAGGTGCGGCCCTTACTTCGCTTTGGAACATTCTTTTGGCATCGATGGTTCTTGAATAATCCTTAAACACCAGAGAGGACTGCTAACTATTACAGCTAAAATAATGAGTGGTACACCTAACGAACCTCAAACTTCAAACCTCAAACCTCAAACTTTCTGAAACCCAGTTCCTAATTCCTTCCGCCTTCTACCTTTTACCTTCTACCTTTTAACCCTTTCTTAAATTCTATTCGTATATTTTCGGGACATAAATTCTGTTCTATGAAAAAACAACTGCTTCCGCTGCTCGCATTTACCATGCTTTGTTCCGTGGCACAGGCCCAGAACCTGAAAGGACTGATCAAGAAAGCAAAAGATTCATCCGGCAAGATTTCCGTAGGCAATGTGCTTAAATCCTCCCCATCATCCCTCAGCAACGACGAAATTGTCAATGGATTGAAAGAAGCCCTCAACGTAGGCGCCGAGAACAGTTCCCGCAAGCTTTCCGCCCTGGATGGCTTCTTTAAGGATGCCGCCATTAAAATACTGATGCCCGCCGAAGCGCAAAAAGCCGAAAAGAAGCTGCGTTCCCTGGGCTTTGGAAAGCAGGTGGACGATGCCATACTGTCCATGAACAGGGCCGCCGAAGATGCCGCCATCAAAGCCGCTCCCATCTTTTTAAATGCCATCCGCGGAATGAGCTTCCAGGATGCGCTGGGTATACTGAAAGGAGGCGATTTTGCCGCTACGAATTATCTCCGCAGCAAAACCGCCGCCGCCCTTACCGAGGCTTTCCGCCCCGTTATTGAAAGCTCGCTTCAAAAAGTAAATGCCACCAAGTACTGGAACACCGTCTTTACCACCTACAATAAATTCTCTACGGACAAGGTCAACCCCGACCTCGTCGCTTACGTCACCGAAAAAGCCCTCACCGGCCTTTTTCACCAGGTAAGCCTGGAAGAACAGCAAATAAGAAAGAATCCCCTGGCCAGAACGACGGAGATCCTGAAGAAAGTTTTTGGGTAGTTTCAGGTTTGCTGCTGGTTTCTGGTTTACGGTTTCCTGTTTCTGGTTCTTTAGATGCAATCAGTCTTATAGAAACATAAACGCAAAGCACGCAAGGAGAAGCGCAAAGGAACGCAGGAGTTTCTTTGCGCTTCTTTGTGTTAATTTAAGGAGAGACTGCACCTAAAGAACCAGAAACAAGAAACTATAAACCAGAAACCTCCTAAAAGGCTATTCCAAACGATACACCCGTTCTTATTCCAGGCAGGGCGCCGCGGAAGTCCGCAGTAACGGTTTTCGATGATTGGTTCACCATGATGTCCGTTTTGTTGCGGATGAACGGGAACTGGTCGAGGAAGTTGCGGATGTCCTGTTCGGCTTCCCCGGCTTCAACATGGGTCCAGGGAATGGAATTGGTGATCTCCACCGCCCTGAAGTTGTTCTTTGCAGAATTGATCTCAGGCCCCAGCAGGAACAGGTCGATTACGAATCTCTTTCCGATGAGGAACTGTGCTCCCAGTTGTGCGCCTACACCAAAGCCGTTATAATTGTTGGTGAAGCTCATGGTCACGTTGCGGTTGTTGAGCGTGCCCTGTCCAACGCCTTCACTGGTATGATGCACGTATTTGAAGAAGGGCTCCAGGTAAATTCCCTTCAGGTGCTTGCTTTTGGAAAGATACATCCGGTAGCCGGCAAGAAAGGACGTGGCCTTCATGTCAAACTCGGCATCCTTGTCTTCGTACTCGAAGCTGTGTTTCCTGTTGGCAGGTATGCCTATCTTGGCTGTAAGCGAATTTTTCCCCATATAATTATACTCCGCCTGCAGGCTCACGCTGCCAACCAAAAGGCCGGTAGGCGCCCACTTAAGAGTAACGTTGGGAGGACTGTTTGGCTCCTGCGCCAGGCAGGATAAGGAAAGGAGGAAAAAGGCGGCAAGGACAAAGGTCTTTTTCATAGTCTGGAAAAGCAATTTTTATGCAATTATCTACTAAGAGTACAAAACAAAGCGGTTTGCTGCTCATTCTAAAAGAAAAGCCCGCTTAATCAGGCTTCGTATATTTTCTAAGTATTTACCAAAGGAAAGCTGTTGGCTTATGGCTGTTAGCTGATGGCCTGTGAACGTTCGACCTATGAGCATCACGGGCGTAAACATGGGTTTGAGCAGAATCTCTATCGCTCCAGGTTCTGCTAACAGCCAATAGCTGTCAGCCAACAGCTTTCTCTCCTACAAATGTATCGCCTCATCATACGCCACCTCGATCGCGTCCTTCACGCTTTCGGAAATCGTGGGGTGGGGGTGGATGGAGTTGAGCACTTCGTGGTAGGTGGTCTCCAGTTTGCGGGCGGTGACGGTCTGGGCAATGACCTCGGTTACGTTGTAGCCTATCATGTGGGTGCCCAGCCATTCGCCGTACTTGGCGTCGAAGATCACCTTTACGAAACCTTCGGGATGGCCGGAGGCTGAAGCCTTGCCGGATGCGCTCAGGGGGAATTTACCCACCCTGATCTCGTATCCCGCTTCGCGGGCCTTTTTCTCGGTCAGTCCAACGGAAGCGATTTCAGGGATGCAATAGGTACAGCCCGGAACGTTGCCGTAATCGAGCGGCTCGGGCTGGTGTTTGTGTTTCTTTTCGTTATA
>DASWNB010000227.1:0-7669 GCA_036399455.1 Flavisolibacter sp.
TTCGTTAGGGGCAGCAGGCTTTTTATAACATAAGCCGTTCAGGCGGGAGAAAATGTTCAATATTCAATGCTCAATGCTCAATTTTCAAGTAGGTTTCCAATTCGGGAGCGCACTTGAAAATTGAGCATTGATCGTTGAATATTGAGTATTATAAAGCGACCACAGTTCAGGTAATGACTGGCTGCACCTAACGAACCTCAAACCTCAAACTTCAAACCTCAAACCTCCCGGCTGCCTTCCTCGTTCGCATCCATCACCCATTTCTCAGGGCGCATTTGGGGGAAGAGCAGCACGTCCTGGATGGAGGGCTGGTTGGTGAGCAGCATGCAAAGGCGGTCAATGCCGAAGCCGATGCCAGAAGTGGGCGGCATGCCGTATTCCAGGGCCCGGAGGAAATCATAGTCTATGTACATGGCTTCCTCGTCGCCGCGCTCCATGAGCTTTACCTGCTCCTCGAAGCGTTCGCGCTGGTCGATGGGGTCATTAAGCTCGCTGTAGGCGTTGGCTATTTCCTTGCCGTTGATCATCAGCTCGAAACGTTCTACCAGACCGGGCTTGCTGCGGTGCTTTTTGGTGAGGGGGCTCATCTCCACGGGGTAATCTATGATGAAGGTGGGCTGAATATAGTGGTGCTCGCATCGCTCGCCAAAGATCTCGTCAATCAGCTTGCCGTGGCCCATGCTTTCGTCTGCTTCCAGCTTCAGTTCGCGGCATGTGTTCCTGAGCGCCGCTTCGTCCATCTGGCTTACGTCGTAGCCGGTGTGTTCCCTGATGGCATCGTAAATGGAAATGCGCTTGAAGGGAGCCTTAAAGGAGATGATCTTGTCGCCAACAGGTACGTCGGTAGTGCCGCAAACATCGACGGCTGCTTTTTCCAGCAGGCGCTCGGTTACGTTCATCATCCACAGGTAGTCCTTGTAGGCGGTATAAAATTCAAGTATGGTGAATTCGGGGTTGTGTGTGCGGTCCATTCCCTCGTTCCTGAAATTGCGGCTGAATTCATACACCCAGTCAAAACCGCCCACGATGAGCCTTTTCAGGTACAGCTCGTTGGCTACGCGGAGAAAGAAGGGAACGTCCAGCGCATTATGATGGGTCTCAAAGGGACGGGCAGCAGCGCCGCCGGGAATGCTTTGCAGCACGGGCGTATCTACTTCCAGTGCTCCATGCTCGTTGAGGAACTCACGTATGGAGTTGATCAGCTTCGTGCGTTTTACAAAGGTTTCTTTTACGGAGGGATTGATCACCAGGTCGGCGTAGCGCTGGCGGTATTTGAATTCGGGATCGGTAACGGCGTCAAAGGTCTTTCCTTCGGCTTCTTTTACAATGGGCAGGGGACGGAGCGATTTGGCCAGGAAGGTCAGCTCTTTTACGTGAACTGAGATCTCACCCAGCTTGGTGCGGAACACAAAGCCTTTTACGCCAACAAAATCGCCTATATCAATGAGTTTTTTCCAGGCAATATCATACATGGAAGAATCGCCGTCGCGGGTGAGGTCGTCCTTGCGCACATAGATCTGTATGCGTCCCTGCGAATCCTGCAGCTCGGCAAAAGAGGCCTTGCCCATATCTCTCACGCCCATGATGCGTCCTGCCAGGCACACTTCCGCAAAATCGTCCTTATTCTCTTCCGTAAACGTATTCTTGATTTGAACAGACCAGTTACTTACGGGATAAAGTGCGGCCGGGTAGGGATCGATGCCCAGAGCTTTCAGCTCGGCCAGCTTCTCGCGTCGTACAATCTCCTGCTCGGATAAATGTGTGCTTTGCATCAATTATTATTTTCTAGGCTGCAAATGTACGGAGGAAGGCTGTTAGCTGATAGCTATTGGCTTTTAGCTCTTTCCGTAAAGCAGGCGACTGTCCGCCAAAGGCGACCGGCTAACAGCCAACAGCTACCAGCCAGCAGCTTTCCTTCTCGTAACTCTCACCTCAAAACTTGCAGCTTCTCGTCATAAACGAAATGCTCCTTCGATAGTGACCCACCCCATCCAGCTCATGAGGGCTACTATGAGCCAGCCGGCGGTTTGCATCCAGAGGGGATGTTGGTAGTCGCCTACGATGTGCTTTTTTGTGGCGGCGGCAAGGATGACGGCCAGGGCAATGGGGAGAATGAGGCCGTTGAGGGCGCCGGCTAATATCAGGAGACGGACCGGGTTGCCCAGCCATAGGAAGATGATGGTGGACAGCACGATAAAGCAGGAAATGATGAGCCTCTGGTTCTTTTCAATGGAGGGGTGAAGGGTTTTGAAAAAGGAAATGGAAGTATACGAAGCGCCCACTACCGAAGTTATGGCTGCACTCCACATCACCAGCCCGAAGAAGCGGTAGCCCAGGTTGCCCGCCGCCAACTGGAAGGCCGAGCCTGCAGGGTTTTGCTGGTTCAGCACTCCGCCATGCCATACCACGCCCAGAACGGCGAAGAACAGCACAAACCTCATCACAGATGTAATGAGAATTCCGCTTACAGAGCTGCGGGTGACCTGCGGCAGGCTGGCTTTACCGCTGATGCCTGCATCCAGCAGGCGGTGTGCCCCGGCGAAAGTGATATAGCCACCCACGGTTCCGCCTACCAGAGTAACGATCTTCAGTACATCTATCTTTTCCGGCCATACGGTGCGGTAAAGGGCTTCGCCCATGGGTGGGGATGAGATAAAAGCTATGTACAGCGTCAGCCCGATCATGAGCAGCCCCAATACGCGGGTGACGCGGTCCATCAGTCCTCCCGCCTCCTTATACCAGAAGATACCCAGCGCGATAAGGCAACTGACCCCCGCTCCAAGCTTTACATCTATCCCTGTCAATGCCTCCAAACCCAGGCCGCAGCCTGCGATGTTGCCTATGTTGAATACCAGCCCTCCAAATCCTATCAGGGCCGCCAGGAAAATCCCCAGTCCCGGCACCAGCCTGTTGGCTATATCCTGCGCCCTCCTGTTGCTTACGGTAATGATGCGCCAGATGTTCATCTGCGCCCCGATATCAAGCAGCAGCGAAACGAGTATCACAAACCCGAACGATGCCATCAGCTCCGCTGTAAACCTTGTGGTTTGCGTAAGGAATCCCGGCCCTATAGCCGAAGTAGCCATAAGAAAAGCGGCACCCAGTATGGCGGAGTTACGTTTCATGGTGAATCGTCAATCGTCAATCGTGAATGGGTCGTTTGAGGTGGAAGATGCATTCCTGGTAGGGAAGTTCCTTTTTAATGTTCAATATTCAATAAATCAATGCTCAATTTTCAAGGGGTTTTCAATTCGGGAGCACACCTGAAAATTGAGTATTGAAAATTGATTTATTGAATATTTTAGAATTTAAGCCGCCATCCACTCAATCCCTCTTCCACTGCAAACGACCCATTCACCATTGACCATTCACGACATCACGCCTAATGAACAGAGCGCTTTGGCGATTTCAACGGCGTGGCGGCCGTCGCTGTGGATGCAGACGGTTTGGGCGGTGATGGGGATCCGGCGGCCGGAGAGAGTGGTTACGCAGCCTTCGTTTACCATTTGCTGCACCTGCTCCACGGACCGGGCAGGGTCCTCGATGAGAGCGCCGGGCTGTGAGCGGGGCGTTAGGCTGCCATCGTCCTGGTAGGTGCGGTCGGCGAAGACCTCGCTGGCGGTGCTGAGGCCAATGGCCTGTGCTTCGGTTATAAGATAGCTGCCGCTGAGGCCATACAGGATGAGATCATCGTTGAAATCCTTGACGGCGGTGGCGATCACGCGGGCCATGTTCCTGTCGCGGGCAGCCATGTTATAGAGGGCGCCGTGGAGTTTTACGTGGTGAAGGATGGCTTTCTTTTCGCGGGCAACCAGGTCCACCTTTACAAACTGCTGTATCAGCAGGGCATATAATTCTTCCGGGGGAATATCCATTTCACGCCTTCCGAAATTCACCTTGTCGCGGAAGGAAGGATGTACGCCTATGTACACGCTGTGACGAAGGGCCAGGTCGATGGTCTTCCTGATGAGGGCTTCGCCGCCGGCATGGTAGCCGCAGGCGATGTTGGCGGAGGTGATGTGAGGCATGAGTACCTCATCGTTCGCCATGCCTTCTCCCATATCACAGTTGATGTCAATATGCATGCAAAAAGTTTTGCATCTTCAATTTACAAGCATTCTTTAATTCGCGGAGGTATTTTTCCTGCCCGTACAGCGTTTTTTCCGCCTCTTCCAGTTCCGTCAGCCGGAAGCGCAGTTCTTCCCCCGATTTTTTTTGCGCCAGCAGGGAAAGGCTGGTGGAATTTACCTGCGCCACTATGGGATATCCGCCCGTGGTCTGGTGGTCGGCCATCAGCACCATCAACTGGCCATCGGGCAGCAACTGTACCGTGCCGAAAGATACGCCCGAGGACACCATCTGCTCGTGGCTCTTCGCCTCCAGCGGCTTGCCGCTGAGGCGGCAACCCATCCTGTCCGCTTGAGAAGTGATAAAAAAAGCCTCGTTTTGAACCAGCTCCTGCGCCGGGATGGTAAGCTCATACCAGTCCCTCCCCGGCAGGATTTCTATCTCCCCGGAAGATACCGGCGCATGGTAGCTCCAGGGCAACAGGCGGAAAGAAGGATGCGCATCCCCCGGGAAATGCATCTCCCCGGAAAAAGGTATTTCATCGCCCTGCCTGAGCGGCCGTCCCTGCCACCCTCCCGCGCCAACCTTCAGGTGTGTGCTATGGCTGCCCAGCCATTCATCTGCTTTCAACCCGTTCCAGACAGCAACATAGCAGCGTGCCCCCGCAACAGGACGGAGAAAACGCAGCGATTGCCCCTGTGCGACAATAAAGGGATGGCCGACAGGAAGCGCCTCGCCATTAAGGGTAGGAGAAAAATCGGCGCCGGTAATGCAAACGGCAGCAGGCTTGCTGAACAGGAGGGAAGCCGCGGGAAAGTGGAGTTCGAGCACAGGACTGTTCAACTCATTTCCAAGCAATGCATTGGCCAGGGCGGCGGAAAAGCGGTCGGCGGCGCCACCCGGGTTAATGCCCAGGTGCTGGTAGCCGCGGCGGCCCAGGTCCTGCACGGTATCAAGAATGCCCGCCCTGATAATTTTCAAACTCATGCTCACTCATTGAATAAAACTCCACCATATCGCCGGGCTGGAACAGCACTGTGTTTTCGATGCCTGCATGAAAAAGGCGGAGCGGCGTGCGGCCTATGACCTGCCACCCGCCGGGTGAATCAAGGGGATAAATGCCTGTCTGCCTCCCTGCAATACCTACCGAGCCTGCAGCCACATTGGTGCGGGGCTGCGCCTTACGCGGCATGGATATTTGTTCATTTACCTGTCCCATGTAGGCAAACCCGGGCAGGAAGCCAATCATATACACCCTGTACCTTACCGAGCTGTGAATCCTTACCACCTCTTCTTCACTCAACCCTTTTGCGGCAGCCAGCTCCGCCAGGTCGGGACCGTAAGCGCCGCCGTAGCAGACGGGCACCCTCACCAGCCTTCCTTCGGATAGATCATTGTAGTCTTCACGGTCCAGCATCATCTCCACCTGCCGGGTCATGTAATCAAAGGCTGTTTCCCCGGGGTTTTCTTCCCTTATTGAAAACACATCGTAATGAACCGTCAGGGAGCTATAGGCAGGCACCAGGTCGGTTATGTGCGGAATCCTTTCTTCCTTCATCCTCCTGAAAAGCCCAATAACCTCCCTGTTGACCGTTTCATCGATCAGGTTTCCAAAATCCACGGTCAGGGCAGAATCGCCAAGAGGAAAAATGCGGGCCATGAGTAAAGGTAAAGGGTAGAAGGGAAAGGGCGGGAGGCGGTTCTGAGGCGGTCAGTTATTATAGGACGCGAAGCCGTGCAAGAGGGAAAATATTCAGTAATCAATTTTCAATGCTCAATTTTCAGGTGTGCTCCCGAATTGGAAACCCTTGAAAATTGAACATTGAGTGTTGAATATTGAGTATTCAGTATCCTTCCGCCTTCACCTTCTCCCTTTCACCTCTCCTTCCAGTTCCTCAAGGTAGTGGCGGGCTGCCCAATAGGTTTCTTCATCAGGGGCGGAGCAGTGCCAGAAGTAATAGCCTTCGTGTAATTCCCAAAGGACAGTTACGGTCATGCGTTCGCCCCTGAGGGTCCATGTGGCTTCCTGTTCGCCGGAGTCCTGAAAGGCATTATAGGCGGCCCGGAATTCGTCTTCGTTGTAAGAGGCTTTTATATAAGAGGCTATACGCGGCATCATGGCCATCAGGTGGCCCATGTGTGCGCAGGAGGAAAAAACGTTGAGGTGAATTACTTCCGTTTGCTTTGGCTTGTCCACCAGTTGGCGCAGGCGGTTGTTCCATATTTTGTGGGAGATGCGTGTACCCTGCCCGTCGTAGTCTATTTGCTCGATCATCAGGTTGTGGCTGAAGCATTGCTCGGTCTGAAGCGTGCCGTTGGGGTGCCATGATTTGAAGGTCCAGCCATTGGCGGGCTGCCCTTCCTTGTACACCGCCAGTGTACGCAGTTGTCCATCCGGGTACCACTCCTTCCACATGCCTTCCTTCTCTCCGTTCATGAGAAATCCTTCAAGCTTCTTCTGCCCGTCTTCGTAGCGTTCTTCTGTTAATCCCGTGGTCATGTGGAGGAGTTTGAGGTTTGAGGTTTGAGGTTCGTTAGGTGTACCATTCCTTTTCCTGGTGAAGCCTCCGGTGCCCTGCGTGGTTGAACTACGGAGTAACCGCAAAGAAATAGAATGTTCCACCCAACTTCAAACCTCAAACTTCAAACCTCAAACCGCTCAAGCGTACACCGCCTGCCCGTACATCTCCGAACGAAGCTCTTTTACGCGCTTGTCTTCCATGTACTCGTCGAAGGTGGTGAGGCGGTCGATGATGCCTTTAGGCGTGAGCTCGATCACGCGGTTGGCCACAGTTTGCATGAAGGTGTGGTCATGGGAGGTGAGCAGCACGATGCCCGGGAAAACGCTACAGCCTTCGTTGAAGCTTTGGATGCTTTCCAGGTCAAGGTGGTTGGTGGGCTGGTCAAGGATAACCACGTTGGGGTTCTGGAGCATCATGCGGCTGAGCATGCAGCGCACTTTCTCGCCACCGCTCAATACGTTGGTCTTTTTCTGTATGTCGTCACCGCTGAACAGCATTTTACCGAGGAAGCCGCGGAGGAAGGGCTCGTCGGCGTCGGTCACGTGCGGGGGCACGTACTGGCGCAGCCATTCCATCAGGGTGAGGTTGTTATTGAAGAAATTGTTGTGCTCCAGCGGCAGGTAGGCCGTAGTAATGGTGGTTCCCCACTCGAACTTGCCGCCATTGGGCTGGAGGTTTCCGTTGATGATTTCGAAGAAGTAGGTCACGGCCAGCGGATCCTTGCTCAGGAAGGCGATCTTTTCACCTTTGTTCACGCTGAAGCTCACCTTATCGAACAGCTTGCGGCCATCAACGGAGGCGCTGAGGTTTTCCACGTTCAGTATCTGGTTGCCTACTTCGCGCTGGGGCTGGAAGATGATGCCGGGGTAGCGGCGGTTGGAGGGCTCTATCTCCTCGATGGTCAGCTTTTCCAGGGCCTTTTTACGGGCAGTAGCCTGGCGGCTCTTGGAGGCGTTGGCAGAGAACCGGGCGATAAAGTCTATCAGGGCCTGGCGCTTGTCTTCGGTCTTCTTGTTCTTGTCGTTCAACTGGCGGGCCATGAGCTGCGAAGATTCGTACCAGAAGGTATAGTTACCGGT
>DASWNB010000228.1:0-4286 GCA_036399455.1 Flavisolibacter sp.
GCGTCTTTCTATTAACGTGCTCGCTGCTAACTTATTATGTCATCACTGAATCCGGCAGGGTATTATTACCTCCCGGCCAGGATGTGGCGCAGAACAAGCCTTCACCGGCACGCCAGCAAAGCCCTTCCGAAACTCAGAACAACCGCCCAACCAACACACAAGCCCCGGTATCCAACCCCGGGACGGATACCCCTGCACCCCTTGCTGAGCGGCAGGATAATACACCAGGTGGTTCCACCGAGACAGCCGCCATCAACACTACCGGAAGAGCAACCACCGAGAACACAAACATTATCGGAAAGACAAATACATCCACCTCCGACGCACTGACCGGGCAGGAAGCCTCCACGGTGATCCCGCAGGACCTGGTCATAACCCGTGCCCAGGTGCCGGTTAGCGAATTCAAGCCCGGCGTGATCGACTCGCACGTACCGGACAGCGAGCTGCAGGAGAAAAAAGAAACAACAGAGGAAAAGACCGAAACAAAAGACGAGTACCCCTATACCATCGAAAGTGTAGTGAACTCCTACAGGGCACAGAAGAAAAACAAGTTAAGCTTCCAGGTGTTCTTTACGCCTACGGTCAGCTACCGCAAGCTTTCCGAAAACAAATCTTACCTGCGCTCCGTGCAGCCGGGTAACCTGCCTCCCAGCCTCACGCCTCTTTACGACGTGAACAACATCGTAACCCATAAGCCGGACATTGGCTTTGAACTGGGTGTGGCCGCCAAATACCCCCTCACTGAAAAGCTGAAGGTTCGCGGCGGTGTTCAGTTCAACATCAACCGCTACGACATCAAAGCTTTCAACTCGCATACGGAAATAGCCACCATAGCGCTGAATAACGGCAACCGCGGCGTGCAATCGCTCAGTGCGCCCACCAACTACAGCAACATGAACGGCTACCGCACCAACTGGCTGCAGAACTTCTACTTCCAGGTGAGCGCCCCGGTAGGCGTGGAATACAAGCTGAAAGGCGATAAGAACATGTACTTTGGCGTGGCCGGCACCGTTCAGCCCACCTACATCCTGGGCGACAGGGCCTACCTCATCTCCAGCGACTATAAGAACTACGCTGAGGTTCCCTGGCTGATCCGCCGCTGGAACGTAGGCACCAACTTCGAAACCTTTGTATCCTACTCCACCGGAAAGCTCCAGTGGCAGGTAGGTCCGCAGGTACGCTACCAGTTGCTGTCCAGCTTTGTGTCCAAGTACCCGGTAAAAGAAAACCTTTTCGACTTCGGGCTCAAGGTAGGCGTAACCATCAACAACAACCAATAACCAATCCTGATACAATGCTAATTGCTTAGAAGCCCCGCATTTTTGCGGGGCTTTCTTTTGCGGTGACCGATAACCGATAACCGATGACCGATGACCGACGACCGATGACCGATGACCGACGACCGATGACCGAAAGACACCTTTGTGGTTAACCTTCGGTTGCCGGTTATCCCTTATCGGTCATCGGTTATCTCTAATCGGTCGTCGGTCATCGGTTATCGGTAATCCCTTATCGGTCATCGGTTCCCCCTTTAACCTTTTACCTTCCGCCTTTTACCTTAACTACACCTAATTTTGCTTCATGACCCGAGTTTCCTACTGCCTCTTCCTCTGCCTTCTCCTGGCCTGTAAAGGAAAAAAAAAGGAACCCCATAACGACGACCAGAATTTTTTTGACGTGAACGGCTTTCTTAAAAGCCAGGTGGCTCACGTGGATACCTCGCTCTACCGGATAATAAAGGTGGAAACCGATGGCAACCGTACCGATACCACGTTCATCCCCAGGGAAGATTTCAGGAAATACGCCGCCGATTTCACAAGCCTCCCGGACATAGCCTCGAAGGAGCTGAAGGACGGGTACACCTCTTCCAAGATGGTGGACACGATGCTGCAAAGGGTCATTTACAGCTACACCGCCGCCGAGGACGACCTGGAGATCCTCCGCGAGGACATCACCATCGACCCGCGGATAGGAAGCACCAGCGAGATAAAAACCATCTTCATCCACCGCCTCACCGACAACAGCGACAGCACCGTTGACAAAAAGCTTCTGTGGGAAGTGAACAGGCGCTTCCTGGTGATCACGAGGATAGTAAAGGAAAATGAACCCGAAAGGATAAAAAAGCTGGAAGTACGCTGGCAGTAATTCCTTCGGCAAATTAATTGAGTAGAGGACAATATGACGAGCTCCGAATTCCAGAACATAGCGCCTACGCTGCCCCACCTGCCCGGCATCTACAAGTATTACGATGCCTCCAACCAACTGGTGTACGTGGGCAAGGCCAAGAACATACGGAAACGGGTAAGCTCTTACTTCACCAAAACCCTGTCCAGCTACAAAACGCACGAGCTGGTGCGGCGCATCCAGCGTATCGAGTTCACCATCGTCAATTCGGAACACGATGCCTTCCTGCTGGAAAATTCGCTTATCAAGGAGTACCAGCCCCTCTTCAACATCAACCTCAAGGACGACAAGACCTATCCCTATATCGTTATCCGGAACGAGCCCTTTCCCCGGGTGTTTCTTACCCGCCAGAAAATAGAGGACGGCTCGCAGTATTTTGGACCTTACACCTCCGTGGGAAAGGTCCGTGAGCTGCTGGATTTCATCCGGCAAACCATTCCCCTGCGCACCTGCCCCCTGAACCTGACACGCAGGAACATCGAGAAAGGCAAGTTCAAGGTGTGCCTGGAGCATCACCTCGGCAACTGCAAGGGGCCTTGCGAGGCATTGCAGTCGGAAGAAGATTACGCCCAGAACATCAACCATATCAAGAACCTGCTCAGGGGCAACCTGGGCCCAGTGCTGCAGCATTTCAGGCACGAGATGAAAGAGCACGCCATGGGGCTGGAATTTGAAAAAGCCGAGCTGGTAAGGAAAAAGATAGAATTCCTGGAAGGTTACCAGTCGCGGTCCGTGGTGGTAAGCTCCACCCTGCACAACCTGGATGTGTTCTCCATCCGCAAGGAAGGGGATATAGCCTACGTGAATTACCTGATGGTTCAAAATGGGGCCATCATCCAGACCAAAACCCTGCAGGTGGAAACCCACCTGGATGAAACTCCCGAGGAAACGCTTGCCTTTACCATAGCCCAGATGCGGACAACCTTCAACAGCGAGGCCAGGGAGATTGTCGTGCCTTTCGAGCTTGAGTACGACGAGGCGGGAGTGACCATCACCGTGCCCAGGACCGGCGATAAGAAAAAGCTGCTGGAGCTTTCCGAAAAGAACGTCCAGTATTTCACGGAAAATGCAAAGGCCAGGGAAAGACTGAACCTCACCGGCCGCAATGCGGACAAAAGCAGCGTGCTGGTGCAGATAAAGGAAGACCTCCAGCTCCCCGGCGTACCCCTGCACATCGAGTGCTTTGATAACTCCAACTTCCAGGGCAGCTATCCCGTTTCGGCCATGGTCTGCTTCCGCGAGGGAGAGCCCAGCAAAAAGGACTACCGCGTGTTCAACGTAAAGACCGTGGAAGGCATCAACGATTTCGCCACCATGAAAGAAGCCGTTTACCGCCGCTACAGGCGCCTCAAGGCCGAAGCGGAGCCGTTCCCCCAACTGGTGATAATCGACGGCGGTAAAGGGCAGCTAAACGCTGCACAGGAAGCAATCGAAGAACTGGAGCTGACAGGAACCATGACCCTGGTAGGACTGGCCAAGAACGAGGAGGAGATCTTTTTCGTCGGCGACCGTGAATCGCTCAAGCTCCCCTTCGACAGCGAAAGCCATAAGATGATCCGCCGCATCCGCGACGAGGTGCACCGCTATGGGCTTAATTTCCACCGCCAGAAACGAAGCAAGGGCACCTTCAAAAATGGGCTCAAAGACATCAAAGGCATCGGTAATGCCACCGCCGACCTGCTCCTCAAGACTTTCCGCTCCATCAACAACATCAAGCAGCAACCCGTAGAGGAGATAGCCAAAGTAGTAGGCATCTCCAAGGCCAGGCTGGTCAAGGCTTATCTTGAAAAAGAAGAGGAATAGATTTTATGAACTTGTCCCGCAACAAGCGGAAAGGCGCAAATCTGTTTCTTATTCATCGATGTAGGTTTTCTTCCACTCAGAAGTTCATCTCCATCTAAAGAATCTTATTCAAGAAAATAGATAACAAAGTATTATGAGCAGTGCCGGGAGAATATTTCGTGAAATGAAGATGTGTGAGGAAGATTTCGGTTATCTGTGGTCGTTAATCGGTCATCCTGAATTGTGACCTTAGACTGTCTAAAAAAGAAAAGGGGCCCGGATAGAAATCCAGCCCCGTTTTTAAAATCCAATATCCTATG
>DASWNB010000229.1:0-3644 GCA_036399455.1 Flavisolibacter sp.
GAAACTACTTGAAAATTGAGCATTGAATATTGATTATTGATCTTCTTATCCCTTCACCTTCAACCCTTTGTGAAAGGCGGAAGGCCAAAGGCAGAGGGTAGAAGGAGGCCGTTTATGGAGGCAGATGCTTTTCGGTAGCGGGCAGTCCTTTTGAAAATGTTCAATATTCAACGAACAATGCTCAATTTTCAAGTGGTTTCCAATTCGGAGACTCCTTGAAAATTGAGCATTGAACATTGATTATTGAGTCTTTATCCCTTCACTCTCAACCTTTTTACCTTCTTTCTATCCCTTCTTCAGTTTCATTTCCTTTATGAGGTGGCCGGCGCCGGCGAATTTGTCCACGATAAAGAGGAAGTAGCGGATGTCCATCATGATGTTGCGGCAGATGGAGGGGTCGTAGTTCAGGTCGCTCATGGTGCCTTCCCATACCCGGTCGAAGTTGAGGCCTACCAGGTGGCCGTTAGCATCCAAGGCGGGGCTGCCGGAGTTGCCGCCGGTGGTGTGGTTGGTGCCGATAAAGCAAACCGGCATCTTGCCGTTCTGGGCATATTGGCCGTAATTCTTGCCCTTATACAGCTCTATCAGCTTTGGATGAACGTCAAATTCATAGTCGCCGGGCTTGTATTTTTCCATTACTCCATCCAGGTAGGTATACGGCTCGTAATCAACGGCATCGCGGGCTTCGTAGCCTTTCACCTGGCCATAGGTAACGCGAAGCGTACTGTTGGCATCGGGATAGAAACGCTTTTCTTTCATCACTTCCATTTGTGCCTGCATGTACAGGCGCTGGAGCTGGTTGATGGAGTTTTGTATTTCGTTCAGCTTCGGCGTAGCGGCAGTGACGTACTGTCCCTGAAGGCTGCCGGTAAAGCGAAGCGCAGGGTCTTCCTCCAGGTCTTCCACCGCTTCATCGGGCTTTTGCCCCAGTATCTTCTGTACGCCGGCAAAGGTCAGCACCTTTGAGTCGGAGTATATCTTTTCCGCCACGCGGCTGCTGCTTTTCCTGTCGCTCCACATTTCGGCGGCATCCTTACCTATATAAGAGGCGTCCACATTTTTAAAATATTGCTCCGCCAGGGAAGTAAATACCTCGCGGTCTATATCGGGACGGTAGTCTTTGAAAAAGGCTTCGAGATTGGCGAGCACCGTGGGTTTTCTCTTTTCATAGCCTGCCACGCCTTCGTTCTTGTAGGCATTCACCAGGTTTCGAAGCTGGGTGGTAACGGTAAACAGCTCCACGGCATTGGCGGTTTCTGTAAACTGGTCCCGCACCAGCGCATAAGGCGTTATCTGGGCATAAAGTGCGTTCAACTGGGGAAGCACGTTGCCGTATTTGGCTTTCCAGGCTGGATTGGCATTCACCCTTTTGGTAAACTGCTCTTCATAATCCAGCTTCTTCTGGATGGCGTTGGTGATGGCGATGCCCTGGCTTTCGCCGATCCACTTCTTCCAGGAATTGGCAATATTGGCGTGCTTGGAAGAATACTGGAGGTTTACCTGCTGGTCCTGGCGCATGTAGCCGCCCCAGGTTTTGAGGGTAAGATCGCGGATGTTGATCTTTACGGGGTTCAGCACTTCGGCCTGCAGCTTTACGGCACTGGCGGGCAGGTATTCCTGGGTGCGGCCGGGAAAGCCGAACACCATCGTAAAATCATTGGGCTTCACGCCGTTCAGCGAAATGGTCAGCGAGTATTTGGGTTTGTAGGGCACGTTTGACGGCGAATACTCGGCGGGGCGGTTGTCCTTGCCTGCATAAATACGGAAGAGCGAAAAATCGCCGGTATGCCTGGGCCATACCCAGTTGTCTGTATCCGCACCGAATTTGCCTATGGAAGAAGGCGGGGCTCCTACGAGGCGCACATCCTTAAAGGTTTCGGTGATGAACAGGTAATATTTATTACCATAATAAAAAGGACGGATCAGCACATCCTGCCAGCTTTCCCTTTTGGCTTCCTGCCGCAGGCGGGCGATGTTCTTGTCTATAGCCGATTGGCGGGTCTTTTCGTCCATATCACCGGTAACCCCGGAGAGGACAGAAGTGGTCACATCATCTATACGGACTATAAAGGTGGCGGTAAGATCGGGATTGGGCAGCTCGGCGCCCTTGTCCTTTGCCCAGAAGCCATCCATCAGGTAATTATGCTCGATGGTGGAATGTTCCTGTATGGCATCGTAGCCGCAGTGGTGATTGGTGAGGATAAGTCCCTGGTCGGAGATGACCTCGGCGGTGCAGAAGCCGCCAAAGCTTACGATGGCGTCCTTAAGGCTGCCCTTATTTATATTATATATGTCGCTGGCGCTGATCTTCATGCCCATGCTTTTCATTTCCCTTTCGTTCAGTTGCCCCAGCAACTGCGGCAGCCACATGCCTTCGTTGGCCAGCGAAACCTGGCCGGCCAGCATGATGCAGATCAATAATAATTTCCTTACTCGTTTCATGTATGGTTATTTTGAGCATAAATTTAGTGGATAACCGATGATAGACCACCGATGACCGACTTTACAGCGGCAGATGCCTGATTCTCAAATTCCCAATCCCTAATTCTGCCATCGGTCATCGGTGGTCCCTAATCGGTCATCTTCCCCCTGTGGATTACTCTCTTTCGCTGTGGATTACTTTCGTGGAACGGGGGAGTGAAACGTGAAGAGATGGATGGAAAGAATTTCTTCAGCCCGCTTCAGAAATTTTTTGTGTGTTATGCCCTGTTTATCCGTGGTTAATCCACACCGGAAAAATCTCACAGCAGAGGTTTTTTATAAAGCGGGTGATAATCCACAGACTGTTAATATGGGCCCTAAACGCCTACCGGTTGCTACCTTTGCTGTGGATTACAGGGATGCCGGTGTGAATAAGTGCACAGGTTTTGCATTACCAAATAATTAAAAATCGAATTATCCCCGAATCCACAGCCCTAATAGTAATAGGGTTATTTTATAAATAATAGAATACTATATATTATTATATGGATAACGAAGTGTTGATAGCGCAAAATGACCTGGCGGAGAACGGCTTCCTGGACGTGGACATCGACCCCACGCTGGACCTCTTCGCCGAAATAGAAAGGCTCAAGAAAGAAAAGAATGCCATCATCCTGGCGCACCTGTACCAGGAACCCGATATACAGGACATTGCCGACTTTATAGGCGACAGCCTGGGACTGGCCCAGCAGGCCGTCAAGACAGATGCCGACATGATCGTGTTTGCCGGCGTTCACTTCATGGCCGAAACCGCCAAGATCCTCAATCCTACCAAAAAGGTGGTCATCCCGGACCTGAAGGCGGGATGCTCCCTCAGCGAGTCCTGCCCGCCACCCCTGTTCAAGAAGTTCAGGGAGCAGCACCCTGACCATCTCGTAATCTCCTATATCAACTGCAGCGCCGGCATCAAGGCCCTGACCGATATCATATGCACCTCTTCCAACGCCAAGGTGATCGTTGAGAGCATTCCAAAGGACCAGCCCATCATCTTTGCCCCGGACAGGAACCTGGGCGCCTGGATAAACAAGGAAACGGGCAGGAACATGCTGCTTTGGAACGGCGCCTGCATGGTGCACGAGATCTTCAGCCTGGAAAAGATCACCCGCCTGAAAGTAAGGCACCCGCAGGCCAAGCTGATCGCCCACCCCGAGTGCGAGGAGCCC
>DASWNB010000230.1:0-4775 GCA_036399455.1 Flavisolibacter sp.
TGAAATAAAAACACGGTCTGGGAAAACCCCTATGAGAGGTAACGGAGTACTTAGGGGTTTCCTGGGGAAGTTGCGAGTTGGTGAGCTGCGAGCTGTGAGCCTTTCAGGTGGACGAAGCTTTTCTTTAGCGGAAGCTTTAAAAATACTCAATAATCAATGTTCAATGCTCAATTATCAGGGAGTTTCCAATTCAGAGACCCACTTGAGAATTGAACATTGAACATTGATTATTGAATATTTTCAGGAGAATTCCCCTGGAAGGAGTTACGACCTAGGACTTACGACTTGTGGCTTCGGACTTGAAACTACGGTCTCGTACTAACGCTTCCGTCTCCAATGGAGTCTGCGTTAACTATCCCGAGCTTTTCGACAGCGAGCTGGGCGGCGATTTGAGAGGCGTCTTTTTTATTGAAGGCTTTACCCTGGGCTATGACCTTGCCGTTGATGACGGCGGCAATGGTAAACAGGCGGCGGCCGTTCTCCATCTGCTCGTTGATGGTTTCAAATTCCAGGTTCTTGCCGTTTTTATTGGCCCAGCCGTAGAGCTTGTTCTTGTGGTTGATCTCCAGGTTCTCCAGGTCATCCACGAACATATGGGGGATGATGATCCTTTCGCTTACCCACTTGCTGGTCTTTTTATAGCCCCTGTCAAGGTAAACGGCGCCTACGAGGGCTTCGAGGGTATTGCCGAAGATCTGGCTGGTTTTGAGGGAGGCGTCTGATTTGTTGTAAACGGTCACCTTCTTGAGGCCCATCTTAATGGCAATATCGTTCAGTTGCGAGCGGTTGACCATTTTGCTGCGCATTTCGGTAAGAAAGCCTTCTTCCTTGTAGGGATAGCGCTTGAAAAGATAGTCTGCCACCAGGGCGCTGAGGATGGCGTCGCCGAGGTATTCCAGGCGCTCGTTGTTCTCGTCGATGGTGTCTTTGACGGAGCGGTGGGTCAGGGCGGTTTTATATAGGGAGACGTTGCGTGGCGAGTAGCCCAGCACCACCTTCAAGCTTTTCTTGAAACTGGGGTCAGAATGCTTTTTATAAAAGGCTCTCCAGAAATCCACAGATTTTAAACTACGTTTTTTTAAGTTCCGGATGAAACGCATGCCTAAGTTAGGCAGAATATTTTTTGAAAATCATACAGGCATTGTGTCCGCCAAAGCCGAAAGTGTTGCTCAGGGCGGCGTTAACCGTACGTTTCTGGGCTTCGTGGAAAGTAAAATTCAGCCTGGTATCAATGGCTGGATCGTCGGTGAAATGGTTGATAGTGGGAGGCACAATATCGTTCTGAACGCTCATGATGCAGGCTATGGCCTCTATCACACCGGCTGCGCCGAGACAGTGGCCGGTCATGCTTTTGGTGGAGCTGATGTTCATTGCGTAGGCGTGCTCGCCAAATACATCAACGATGGCTTTTACTTCGGCCACATCTCCCAGGGGGGTTGATGTGCCGTGTGTATTGATATAGTCTATGCCCGAGGCCTGCATACCTGCGTCGCTGAGGGCTTCGAGCATCACATTCTTGGCGCCCAGCCCTTCGGGGTGGGGAGCGGTCATGTGGTGGGCATCGGCTGTGGCGCCAGCGCCGGCTATCTCGCAATAAATTTTCGCCCCGCGCCTGATGGCATGCTCGTATTCCTCGAAGATCAGCACGCCGGCCGCTTCACCTATTACAAAGCCGTCGCGGTCCTTGTCGTAAGGACGGGAAGCGGTTTTGGGATCGTCGTTCCTTTCGCTGAGGGCCTTCATGGCGTTAAATCCGCCTACACCAGCCTCGCTGATAACGCTTTCGGCGCCACCGGTGAGGATGATCTCGGCCTTGCCGAGGCGGATAAGGTTGAAAGCTTCCATCATGGCGTTGGTAGACGAAGCGCAGGCGCTGACCACGGCAAAATTGGGTCCCCTGAAGCCATGCCTCATGGAGATATGCCCGGCCGCAATGTCCAGGATCATCTTGGGAATAAAGAAAGGATTGAAGCGCGGTGTGCCGTCGCCTTTGGCAAAGGCAGTTACTTCTTCCTGGAAGGTGATAAGGCCGCCGATGCCGCTGGCGAATACTACGCCTATGCGGTCGGGGTTCTGTTCTTCCTTGGAAATGCCTGCGTCGCGAACGGCCTGGTCGCTGGCAACGACTGCAGTTTGGGTAAAGCGGTCGAGTTTGCGGGCCTCCTTGCGGTCAAGAAAGTTCACGGGGTCGAAATCCTTGATCTCGCAGGCAAAGCGGGTCTTGAATTTCGATGCATCGAATTGTTTAATGAAATCTGCGCCGCTGACACCGTTCCTCAGGTTATTCCAGTATTCCGTCACCGAATTACCAAGCGGAGTGAGGGCGCCTATCCCGGTCACAACAACCCGTTTTAACTGCATAGGATCTTCAATAGGTTTGTGTAAGATAAAACCGCCTTCGCTGCATAAGCGGGAAGGCGGAATTCGTTTTTATGCGTTCCTTCGGAACGATCGTGATGGTTATTTAGCATGCTCTTCAAGGTAAGCAACAGCCTGACCTACAGTCGTGATGGTTTCGGCTTGCTCATCAGGAATGGAAATGTTGAATTCCTTTTCGAATTCCATGATGAGTTCTACGGTGTCTAATGAATCAGCACCTAAATCATTGGTAAAAGAAGCTTCGTTGTTAACCTCGGCTTCGTCCACGCCTAATTTGTCTACAATGATCTTTTTAACTCTTGCTGCAATGTCTGACATGTTGTAAAAGTTTGGTTATAGTGAGTGCAAAAATAGAAGTTTTTGGATTAAATACACTTGCCTGAAAGTTTTCAGAAACACGGGGATTTTTATCCGAGGGCGTAAATTAAGCATAAAACTTGCAATTTGCCGAGTAATAGGATATTTGTAAATTGAACGCATACAACGTATAGCAATGGCTTTGAAAATTCTAGATCATGGAACACCGGAATATCGGCAGATGGTGAAGCTGCGGGAAGACATCCTGCGCCGCCCGCTGGGCATGAGTTTTTCTGCTGATGAGCTGGATAAGGAAAAAGACCACTTATTAATGGCAGCCTACGAGGACGACCAGATGCTGGGCTGCTGCATGCTGGTGGAGGAAGAGCCGGGAACGGTGCGCCTGCGCCAGATGGCCGTTGTGAACGATCTCCAGGGTAAAGGCATCGGTAAGGCGCTGATGCAGTTCGCCGAAAACCTGGCCCGCGACAGGGGCTTCAGAAAAATCACCATGCATGCCCGTAAGAATGCCATCGGCTTCTACGAAAAAATGGGCTACAGGAAGATCGGCGAGGAATTCCAGGAAATTACGATACCGCACTATCTCATGGAAAAGGATCTCTGAAGAGTTTGATGTCTGAAGTTTGAGGTTCGTTAGGTGCACCATCCATACTATTGCAGGCCTGTGATTTTGCGTCTTTGTAGTTGAACCACAAAGACACAAAGGCGCGGAGTTTCACTAAGGAAGGAAATGCTGCACCCAACCTCAAACCTCAAACTTTTTTCACTTTCGCCTTCAGCAATTGGCGCAATTCATAGACTTCGTCGGAAGAGGCGAAGCTGTTTTTGGGAACAAGAAAGAAGGAGCGGCTGTCGAAGTAGAGGTGAAAGAAATGAGGGGTTTCTATATAGGAGCTCAACTCTTTCCACGTCCAGGAGCGGGAGCCGCGTTCGTTGCCTAATGAAAATGTTTCGTCCTCGAAGTTCATGGTGAAATGATCCCTGAAGGTGGCGGCCTTCCGGTAAACGGTTCCGGGCAGCACAAACCAGAAAACGATCATCAGCGAAAACCACAGGAAAGAGCCCACCAGGAAGGCCATCGGCTCTATCTTCCTGAAGTAGAAGAGCGCCGCCGAAGCTATTGCAAATACATTCACCACAATGATCATTATGCGTATTTCCCTCCTGCTCAGGAAGTGATAGCGCAAGGCCTGCAGCACCTGCTTCTTGTCGTAGTTGAAATTTATGGTCATTTATCCGTTCAGTTTTTATCAGGGGTTTTTAATCCGTTTTCCGTGATGCTCCATTCGCCCAGCTTCTCTCCTCTTACGCCTAAAAATTCAACGGTCAGCTTTCGCTCTCCTTTTCCTCCGCTGATGCTGAAGCGTCCGTAGTTCTGCTTATCGTCAATGCCAATGATCCGGTATGGATTGCGGTCTTCCGGAGCGGTAAATTTATGAGTTCCTGAAGTAAGCGGTGAAACGGTAATATCGTAAAGAGGATAAGTACCGGGCCTGTCCACCTTGATGATTTCGCTGTGGTGCCTGTCGCCGCTGAGGAAGAGCACCCCGTTGATGCCGTACTCTTTCAAAAAGCCCATCAGCTCATTGTATTCAAGGCTGAAATCCCTCAGCTTATCATAAGGCGAAACCGGGTTCAGCACCTGGCTGCCGATCACTATTATCTTGAAAGTAGCCCCGCTGTAGAGAAGGGAGTTCTTCAGCCACTGCATCTGCTTACTTCCCAGCATTACCTTTTCGGGGTTGGGCCTGCCGTTGATGGAGTCTTTTACCGGGTCGGCGCTGCGCCACCAGCGGTCATCGCAAAGGAAGATGTCCACGTCGCTGTGGGAGATCATGGTGTAGATGCCTTCGCCATTTTCGCCGTAGGAAGGATTGCACCAGTAGTTCATGAACACGTTTCGGCTTTCGTTCTTGAGCACGTAGCTGGAGCCGCTGTTGTTGGGACCGTAATCATGGTCGTCCCAGGAGGCGTAGTGCGGCATGGCCTTAAGGAAATCCTGAAGCACGGGCAGGCTTCTGTCGCGGTGGGGACGGTACCAAAGGCCCCATTCGCTGTAGTAATCCACCTCGCGGGTG
>DASWNB010000231.1:0-5634 GCA_036399455.1 Flavisolibacter sp.
AAAGGCAGAAGGCAGAAGGCTCTTTAGGGGCGGTCAGTTGTTACAGGTTGTGAGGCCGTTCATAAGAGAATTTTCAATATTCAATGCTCAACAATCAAATCTCAAGTGTGTTCCCGATGAAGTGTTCGTTGAGACACGCACTTGAAAATTGAACATTGATTATTGAATATTTTCTTATGAACGGCCTCACAACCTGTAACGACGCCTGCATCTAAAAGCCTTCCGCCTTTTACCTTCTACCTTTTACCTTTACCACATGGGAATTTCTACGGAGTACGTGCTCATCATACTGTGCAGCCTGGTGGTGCTCTCTTACCTGTTCTCCATGATCAGCAGGTACATAAAGGTGCCTTCGGTGTTGCTGCTGCTGTTTGCGGGAATGGGGTTCAGGGCTCTTGCCGATGCAAGCGGGTGGAGCGTAGCGATACCGGCCAATATTGTCGAAGGACTGGGCGTGGTGGGACTCATTATGATCGTGCTGGAGGCGGGGCTGGATCTGAAGCTGGAGCGGAAAAAGCTGGGACTGATACGCACTTCTTTCTTTACGGCCTTGCTCATACTTGTGCTGTCAACCGCCAGCATCACGGCCATCCTGTATTTCTGGCTGAGGGAAGATATTACCAAGTGCATTGTTTATGCGCTGCCGCTTTCGATCATGAGCAGCTCCATAGTGCTGCCCAGCATACACCACCTCACGCCGCGCAAGAAAGAGTTCCTTATCTATGAAGCATCTTTTTCGGACATACTGGGCATCATGCTCTTCAACTACTTCACCGCAAGGGAGATACTTACGGCCCGGTCGCTGGGTGTGTTCGGGCTGAACCTGGTGATTGCGGTGGGCGCCTCGCTGGTCATTTCCTACCTGCTTTTTCTTATTCTGGCAAGGACAAGGCTGAACATTAAATTCTTTCTTGTCTTTTCGCTGCTCATCCTGATCTACTCGGGCGGCAAGCTGCTGCACCTGCCCTCGCTGCTTATCATACTGGTGTTCGGCCTGATGATCAACAACTGGGAACGCATACCCCTGGGCCTTCTTTCAAAGCAGTTTCCGCAGGCCCAGGTAGAGCCGATCCGTGAGCTGCTGCACTCCCTTACGGCCGAATCCTCTTTTCTTGTACGCACCTTCTTCTTTATCCTGTTCGGCTTCACCATCGACCTGCAGGCCATCAACAGCCGGGAGGTAATACTGGTGGGCAGCCTGATCGTGTTGGCGCTCTTCGTCATACGCTGGCTTTACCTCCGGTTCTCCATTCACACGCAGGTCTTCCCCGAAGTGTTCTTTATCCCGCGGGGGCTCATCACCATTGTGCTTTTCTATAAGATACCCCCTAATCTAAATCTCAGTACATTTAATAACGGTATCCTGTTTTTCATTATTCTTTCAACAGGCATCATCCTGTCCATAGGCATGATCCTGTACAAAAAGCCGAATGATGAAGTAGTAGAGGACCCGCAATTTTCCGAACGAAAAGACCTTTTATGAACCTGACACATTTCAAGGCCTACAGCAAGCAGGATGTTCTTTCTCTCACCGGCCTCCGGCGCTTCGAAACCCGCCTCGGCGAAAGGCTTCACGTGCTCCGCGATCCCAAAGACGTGGCCGCCTCCCTCAGCGACCTTCCCGCCACTTACGTGCTCGTGGGCATCCCCGAAGACATAGGCGTGCAGGCCAATGCAGGCGTACCGGGCGCCAGCACCGCCTGGCTATCCTTTCTCCAGGCCTTCCTGAACATACAAAGCAACGATTTCCTTTCAGGAGAAAGCATCGCCCTCATCGGCCACTTCGACTTTGGCGACATACAGTTTCTTATTGACAGGAATGCTCAAAGCCCGGATGAAAAGATAGAAGCTTATCGCCACGCGGTGAACACCATCGACGAGGAAGTGGAAGGACTGGTAAAGCAGATCGTATTGAACAACAAGATACCCATCGTTATCGGCGGGGGACACAACAATGCCTACCCGCTGCTGAAAGGCGCCGCCAAGGGGCTGAGCCAGTTGAACAAGATACAACTCCCCCAGCTCAATTGCATCAACCTCGATGCACATACGGATTACCGTCCCGCCGAAGGCCGCCACAGCGGCAATCCCTTCCGCTACGCGGAGGACGACGGCTTTCTGCAGAAATACTGCGTAGTAGGCGTTCACGAAAACTACCTGCCGCAAAACGTGTGGATGGACGTGGTGAACAACCCTTTCATTGACATGATCACTTTCGAAGACATCTTCATCCACGAAAAAAGAACCTTCCGGCAGGCCGTATCACACGCCATTCAATTCACCGACGACAACTACACAGGCATCGAACTTGACCTTGACTCCATCGAGCACTCCCTGAGCAGCGCCTCCACGCCCAGCGGCATCCACTCCATTCATGCCCGCCAGTACATAAACCTCTGCGCCGCCCACGTCAAAGCAGCCTATCTCCACATCTGCGAAGGAGCCACACGCCTGGCGAACGGACGCACCAATGAACTGACGGGGAAGTTGATCAGCTACCTGGTTAGTGATTTTGTGAAGATGAACGAAGAATGATGAACGATAAGCGACTACCGATAACCGAGGGAGAAGCTGTTGGCTGATAGCTGTTGGCTTATAGCCTGTGCACGAACAGCCTATTGACATACGTACCTGGAAGAAGGGCTGCAAGCTGCAAGCCGGACAGATCGCAGTTCATCTATTGTGCTCCTTCGCGTCATTCCGTCTTAGTGGTAAACCAGGCGGGTGCAGGGACGCTGAGGCTGCACTAAAGAAAGGAATGCTGAGCCTGAAGAACCAGAAACAATAAACAAGAAACCTGAAACAGAATGAGTGCGGTTCAAACGACCCCTTCCTTGCCTTTCCTTTGCGCCTTGGCGTGAAATGCCTTTGCGCTCCTCTGCGTACTTTGCGGTTAAACTAGAAAATCTTAAAACCACGGAGGCTTCAAAGCAAAAGGAACCATTCACCCCTCCAGTTCCATTATCTTCTCAAACACTTCCTCGTACTGCTTGTTGGCTTTTTCCAGTTGCAGCATCACGTTGCGGTAGGCGGTTTCGGTTTTTTTGAACTCGTCGGCGTTGGCGTAGGTATCGGGGGAGGCAAGCCTGGCTTCAAGCTCTGTCTTTTTTGAGCCCAGGTCGGCGAGTTGCTGTTCGAGCTGCTGGAAAAGCTTTTGCTGTTTCTGGAGCTCTTTCTTTACTTCCTTGTTGATGACCGGTTTGGAGGCTTCGGCGGGAGGTGGTGCGGACACCGGTGCAGGCTCAGCTTTTTTCTGCTCCCTCCGGTTATCGGTTGTCGGTTGCCGGTTATCGGTCTTCTCCTTCCGGTTATCGGTTACCGGTTGTCGCTCATCGTTCTTCCTGCTTGCCATTCTTTCCTTCCACTCCACCCATTCCTCGTAGCCGCCCTTGAATTCCTTTATCTCGTGGTTGACGATCTCCCATATTTTATTGGCGGTTTTGGAGATGAAATAGCGGTCGTGGCTGACGAGCACATAGCTGCCCCCGTAGCGGTTAAGGGCATCGATCAGCAGCTCGGTAGAATGAATATCCAGGTGGTTGGTAGGTTCATCGAGCAGGAGGAAGTTGGCTTTGGAGATCATGGTCTTGGCGAGGGCTACCCTTGCTTTTTCGCCGCCGCTCAGTACGCGGATCTTTTTCTCCACATCATCGCCGCTGAAGAGAAAGCAGCCAAGTATCGTCCGTAATTCCAGTTCTGTTTTCTGTGAGCCGGCTTCCTTCATTTCATCCAGCACGGTGTTGTTGACGTTCAGCGCTTCCAACTGGTGCTGGGCATAAAAAGCTTCGTCAATATTATGACCCCAGCGGCGCTCGCCCTCAATGGGCTCCGTACCGGCAATAACACGGAGCAGGGTGGACTTACCCTTGCCGTTCGCGCCGATCAGCGCCACCTTATCGCCCCGCTCGATTTCGGCGGAAGCGTTTTCCAGGATGGTTTGGTTGCCAAAGCGCTTGGCAACATTCTTCAGTTCAACCAGCACCTTGCCGGGAGTTTTATCGATATTGAAATTGATCTTGAGGTTGGGCCGTTCAATCTCCACGTCCTCTATCTTGTCCAGCTTTTCCAGCCTTTTAATGGCGCTCTGGGCCTGTGTGGCCTTGGTAGCCTTGGCGCGGAAGCGCTCGATAAAGCGTTCCTGCTGGCGGATGTATTCCTGCTGGTTCTCGTAGGCCCGCTGCTGGAGCTCTACGCGTTCCTTTTTTTCCTTTTCGTAGAAAGAATAGTTGCCGTTATAAAAATGCAATTCCCTTTGGTACAGCTCCACCACCTTTTTCACCATGCGGTTCAGGAAATAACGGTCATGGCTCACGATCACCACGGCGCCCTTGTAATGCTGGAGGTATTTTTCCAGCCACTCAATAGAGGGAAGGTCAAGGTGGTTGGTAGGTTCGTCAAGCAGGAGGAGGTCGGGTTGCTGGAGGATCATTTTGGCCAGCAGCACACGCATGCGCCAGCCACCGCTGAACTCGCGGTAGGGGCGTGACAGGTCTTTGGCGGCAAAGCCCAGGCCCTGAAGCACTTCCTCGGTGCGGTGCTCCACGGTATAGCCGCCGGCTTCTTCAAATTCGTGCAGCTTTTCGCTGTACAGGTGCAGCAGCTCGTCGGTGGAGGCGGCTTCTATTTTACGGGTAAGCTCGTCCAGCTCTTTTTCCAGCGACTTCACCCTGTCGAAGGCATGAAGGGCCACTTCGAGGATGGACTCGGAGGTGTCGAAGCTGAGAAGGTCCTGGTGCAGGTAGCCGATAGTAGTGCTGCGGCTGCGTTCCACCGTACCGGCGGAGGGCTGGTATTGGCCTACGATGACTTTCAGCAGGGTGGATTTGCCCGTACCGTTATAACCAATAAGGCCGATGCGTTCTCCCGGGTGGATGTGCCAGGTAGCGTTCTCGACGATGACTCTTGCTCCAAATTCAAAGGTGACGTTTTGTAAACCGGCTAGCATAGAAGGGCAAAGGTAAAGGGTAAAAGGTAGAAGGTAAAGGGAATTAGGAATTGGGAATTAGGGGTTAGCTTCCGCAATTGCGTATAATTTGACCGCCAAGACGCGAAGACGCAAGGAAGAGTAGAAATCAGCTTCACATCCTGGCGTCCTGGCGGTTAATTGTCCTAATTCCTAATTCCCAATTCCTTCTGGCTTACTTTTGCGGAAATTTTCCTGATGAAAAAGCTACTCCTCTTTCTTCTTATCATAGCAGCAGGGGCTGCGGTGTGGTATTTCTTCCTGAGAAAGGACGATAAGCCTGCGGCGCCGAAGCAGCAGCCGGTGGCCGTAAGCCGCTACAGCAGCGGTTTTGATTCTTCCATTGCCAACCTGCTCAACCATTATTACCGCCTGTCGGAATCACTGGTGAAGTGGGACAGCACCGAAGCCCGTACCCATGCTTCCGCTTTCCTGCGCGATATTAGCCAAACCTCTTTCGATGAAGTAAAGAAGGACACGCTCATCTTTCAAACCGCACAGGCTTACCTGGCCTCGATTCCGCAGGACCTGCAAACCATTGAGCAGCGTGCCGACCTTACCGAAAAGCGGAGGGCCTACCAGTCGCTTACCCAGAATTTTTACGACCTGCTGCGCACCATCAAGTACAGCCATACAAAGGTTTACCTGCACGAGTGCCCCATGGCTTTCAA
>DASWNB010000232.1:0-2966 GCA_036399455.1 Flavisolibacter sp.
CCTACAAAAACAGTCTGGTTCACAGGGCTTTCCGGCGCCGGCAAAACCACCATTGCAAATGAGCTGAAAAGCCGCTTGGAAGCAGGAGGCAAAAGAGTGAAGATTTTTGACGGCGACGAGGTCCGGGCCAGGGCGCATAAGCAACTCGGCTTCTCCAGGGAAGACATCAGGCAAAGCAATCACCTTATAGCTGAATTATGCAGGAAGTCGAAGGGCGAGTATGATTTTATACTTGTGCCCGTGATTTCCCCTTACCGCGAAGACAGGAAGATGGCCAGGGAGATCATAGGAGACGACAGCTTTATTGAACTCTTCATCGCCACTCCCCTGAGCGAATGCATCAGACGTGATGTAAAAGGTTTATATAAGAAAGCGCTCAACAACGAGATCGACAACATGATCGGCTTCAGCGAAAAAAATCCCTATGAACTGCCTGAGAGCCCTAACTTTTCGGTCGATACCACAAACAGCACGCTCCAGGAAGTCGCGGCACGGATCATATCCTTCCTGGAAAACCAGGCCGTAGAGCAACCCCTCCGCGAGCCCAGCCTCAAATGACCCATAACCCTGCCCGAAGCCGGTAAGAAAATAAAAACAATATAAAATATACATAAAGAACAGCATGATCAAGTCGCTTATTCATTCAATGATAGTTTGTCCGGATATGGATAAGGTATATCCAAGGATAACCCATGGGAAAGGAGTTTACATCTATGATGAAAACGGAAAAGAGTATTTAGATGCCTCAAGCGGATCGGCAGCCGTTTCCAATATAGGACACGGAATAAAAGAAATGGCGGAGATCATGTATGAGCAGGCTTCCAAAATAACCGTACTGCCCACCCATGCCTTCAGCTCCGGCGTAGTGGAGAGCTACCTGGATGAACTGGTGGCCTTTGCGCCGGATGGATTTGAAAAGGCCTGGACCGTGATGAGCGGAACCGAGGCTATCGAAAACGCCATCAAACTGGCTTACCAATACCAGTTGCTAAGAGGCGAAGGTGAACGGTATAAGGTGCTGGGCCGCTGGAGCAGCTATCATGGCAACTCCATCTTTACTCTCGACGTAGGCGGCATGAAGCTGAGAAGAGACACTTACAGCAGGTGGATGAACAACTTCCCCCACCTCTCTCCCGCTTATCAATACAGGAAGCCCGGGCATTTGTCTGATCTTGAATATTCATCCCAGCTCATCGCGGAGCTGGAAGAATGCATCACCAGGGAAAAGCCGGAGACCATTGCAGCTTTCATCGTGGAGCCGGTAGTGGCCGCAGCACTGGGAGCCGTTCCGCCCCCGCACGCTACATACCTGAAGCAGGTAAAAAAGGTTTGCGAAAAACATGGGATACTGCTCATATCGGACGAAGTGCTTACCGGCTTTGGCAGGCTGGGCGCCAACTTCGGTATAGACCGTTGGGACGTGGTGCCGGACATCATTGCTGCCGGCAAGGGGATCAGCGGCGGCTATTTCCCGCTTTCGGCCGTGCTTGCGCATCAGAAGGTCATGCAGGTCTTCAAGGATACGAAAACGCCTTTCCTGGGCGGCCACACCTTTGCGTGCAATCCGGTTGGCGCTGCTACCGGGCGGTTTGTACTGGAGTATATGAAGGAACACCAGATCATACAGCATGCAAAGCAGATGGGTGACTATCTGAACCAATTGCTGCAGCGCCTCCTGGAGCTCGACATAGTTGGCGATGTCCGGGGCGTAGGCATGCTGCAGGGCATAGAGCTCGTGCAGGATAAAATAACCAAACAGCCCTTCAGGAAAGATCTTGCCATCAGCAAAAGAATCGGGCAAGCCTGTATAGATAAGGGCGTAGTGCTTTATCCCGGCGGCGGCTCGGTAGACGGCAACGCCGGCGACCATATCATGATAACCCCCCCGCTCATTTGTGAAAAGCACCATATAGAAAAAATTGTGGACGTACTGGAAGCAAGCATCCGCGAGGTTATGGAGCTTTCCGTCAATTTAAATCCAACACATCAATAAAACTGCCATGATAAAAGAACTGATAGTTAACCAACTGATGGCGCTTCGCGGCCAGGAGATCGTAAACCTGAAGGGTAACAGGCTGCGTGTCCTCGATATTGAATTTCCCCTGATTCTCGATAAGTACGGAAGTATCACAGAGGTAAAGAACATTTCGAAAAAAAGGGACATACTCACGCGGATCACTTTCCTGATAGGGTCGCTGGATTTTATCCAGAACGACCTGCTTAGTGCTGAGAAGCAGGAAAGGGGTGACAGCGCCCGTATGTTTGGCAGCCTTCGCTACGCAACGGTTGAAGCCCTGGTGGATTTCCTTTTTTTACTTACCCGCGTTTCATCCGAGGATGAATTGGAGACGCACGTTGTCAAGGCCTGTGCAAGAAGGGCCAGGCTGAAGGAGCAGTACCTGGCTGAAACAGGCCAGGCGGCTGGTTCATACGGAGCTGTTGCAGAAGGAGTATGAGTGCTGTTTTCATCATTTAGAATAAGGATCACCTTTTCACAGGCAGGTCTAGCCCTCCCCATGACAGGTAAGAACCCAGATTTATACAACGGCCGCATTGCTTATGTCATGCGTTATTTCAGCAGGCACAGAATCCTGAATCTTGCTAATTATACGCCATTATCTATTTTACTGAATGAACTTCTTAGGTGAATCTTTTCACTTGTTGCAATCAATCTTTATAGTGTTTTCCACTTTTTGTCCCGCTGCAAGCGGGATGGAGCCATAGCAGGCATGCGTTAGGGCAGAGAGGAAGGACAGGCATCCGCTTCCCAGATGGAGCAGCAGAATCTTCTTCGCTGAACGTTCTTCGATCTGAGTGACTGGTCCAGCGCCTCTCCCGCCTGCGGGCGGGAGAGGCGCCTAACGATTGACACACCTAAGGCCCTACACCTAAGAAATTCATTTTAGTAAGAGGTGACCGAGTATTATTAGAAGCCCCGCAGCGTTTATGCTACGGGGCTTCTTAAT
>DASWNB010000233.1:0-3873 GCA_036399455.1 Flavisolibacter sp.
ATACCCGCATCTCCGGCTCAGGCAGGGTGCAGCCGTGGTGATGCCGTGATGGTGAATGGGGTCGTTTACAGAGGTAGATGCATTTCTTTAGCACGTAGTCGTTTAAGTAATTCTCAATATTCAACGCTCAATTTTCAAGTCCGTTCCAATTCAGGGACACACTTGAGAATTGAGCGTTGAACATTGAATATTGAGAATTAATAAAGGCTGCTGCTAAAGAAATGCATCTACCACTGTAAACGACCTCATTCACCCTTCACCCTTCACCCTTCACCATCACGGCATCACGTTCGTTCAACTTTAAGCTTGTCTGCTGCAAAAAGATTCAACACAATGCAAGATGTAACTCATTGTGCATGAGGTTATAATCGTAGACTATATACCTCTTGCTGTCCTTTTTAATCAACAATATTTTTAATACTTCTGCTGCTGTTGAAGCATGTTGGAAGCGGAGTTGCGGATGATTGGACAAAAGACACGCATGTCGCGGGGTATGGCTTTTATGCCGTATATGGCTTTCTCACCTTTAAATACTTCGTATGCAAATCAGCAATGGAACAAAGGAAAAGCCATTCGCGGAGACGCTGACCAAGGAACAGGTTTCAAGACGGAACTTCCTGCGTGCGGCAGGCCTTATCGGGGCAGTAGCCGCAGTGGGTATCAGCTCTTGTGAGGGCGACAGCAGTCTTACCGGCGATCTTTCGGGCATCAACCTCGGGAGTGGCGACGTGGGAGTGCTGAACTATGCCTTCGCACTGGAGCAACTCGAAGCAGCCTTCTACCAAAAAGTAACCGATTCTCCTTACAGCGGCATAACCGCACCGGAGACAGTTTACTTCCAGGAGATCAGGGACCACGAGATCGCTCACCGCGAATTCTTCAGGAGAGCGCTGGGCAACAATGCTATTCCCGACCTTACAGTCAACTTCGCCTCTATCAACTTCAGTGACCGCACCAGCGTGCTCGCTACCGCAAAAGCTTTCGAAGACCTCGGCGTATCCGCCTACAACGGCGCAGGCAAGCTGCTGACCGATCCCAACAACCTGCTCATAGCGGGCAAGATCGTTTCAGTGGAAGCACGCCATGCAGCGCTTATCCGTGACCTCATCAGCAACGGCAGCTTTGCCGACAACACAGTAGTGGATGCCAACGGGCTCGATGTAAGCCGCACTCCCGGCGAAGTGCTGCAGATCGCTTCCGCTTACCTGGTCTCTAAGCTGAACGCTTCCAATTTACCTACCTCTTAATTCAAACATCATGAATCTGAATCATGTTTTTAACGAAATTGAAAAGACCGATCCCGAAGTGTACGACCGGCTCGACGGCAGGAGGGGCGCACTGAAAAGATTTGCCGGCTTTGCCGGTAAGGCGGCCTTTCTCACCCTGCCTTTCGCTTTTGGCTCCATGTTCAAGAAAGCTTACGGGCAAACGCCTTCCAGCATAATCGATGTGCTGAACTTTGCACTCACGCTTGAACACCTTGAAGCCGAGTTTTACAAAAGAGCAGTGTCCACCTCCGGGCTCGTTCCCCCAGGAGCGCCAATGGGTGCCCTCACCACCATCCGCGACCATGAGATTGCACACGTGAACTTCCTGCGTACAGCCATACAGGGCGCAGGCGGCACGCCAGTTTCCATGCCCACCTTCGACTTCACCGGTGGCAACGGCAGCAACAACGGTCCCTATGCCAATGTGTTCAGCAATTATGATACGCTGCTGGCAGTGTCGCAGGCTTTTGAAGACACAGGCGTACGTGCTTACAAAGGACAAGCCGCTGCGCTGATGAGCAACAACGACGTGCTGACGGCGGCGCTTCGCATCCATTCCGTGGAAGCCAGGCATGCATCGCACATCCGACAGATGCGCAGGGCCCGCGGCGCCGATGTAAAGCCCTGGATCACCAACAACAATGCAGGCGGCGTACCCGGCGTGGCCGCTGTGTATGCAGGCGAAGAGAATGCCACCCAGGCAGGCGTACCCATCACCAATATAAACGGCTTTGCCATCACCATGGAAGACGCAACAGAAGCCTTCGACGAGCCTCTAACCATGTCCCAGGTCCTCCAGATCGTAGATCCATTCATAGTGTAATAGGAAAAGGTGGAGGGAGGGTAAAAGGTAAAAGGTAAAAGGTAGCGAGCATTAGGAATTGGGAATTGGTCATCGGTTGCCGGTGATTACTCAACACTTACCCCCACGTACCACGCAAAAAGAACGCAGACCTTAGTGTCTGCGTTCTGCTTTATACGCCTGCGTGTGGGGCTGTCCCTAATTCCTAATTCCTTCTACCTTCTGCCTTTCCGCCTCTCTACTGCAGTAACCTGGCTATGTCAGCAACAGCCAGGGTATTCATCATTTTGATCACCTGGTCTTCGGTGTAGCCTGGAGCACGGAGGGTGATGAGTGATGAATTGAGGGGCAGTTGTATCTCGTAGGTGGCTTTGTCGTTTTCGCCTGTTGTCTTTTGAACGAGGGCTTTGTAGCCTCCTACCTTGATCACTTTGTTGTCGCCGGAGGTGCCGATGATGGGAAGGGAAAGCAGGCTGTTGAGCGTGGCAATGAGCGGCGAGTTGCTGATGACTTCCAGCTCTACTTTCTTGTCGGCGGCTCCGTATTCGCGGTGAACGATAACGCCGGCAAAGCCGCTGGCGCCGGTAACATTATCTTTTGCGGAAACGGCGTTCTGCTCCTGCATTTTGGCGGGCAGCAGCTTGAGCACTTCCTTGCCGGTGAGTATGTCCAGCTCCTGCAGCATCTGCTGCATGGCAAAGCGGGCGTCTTCCAGCTTGCCTGCGCTGTAAGCCGTGCGGGCTGCGGCCAGTTGCTTGTTGAATTCCTGTGCGCCGGCGCTGAATGATGCCGCCGCTATGATGGTGAGGAGTAATATCTTTTTCATACAATGTTTTTGTGGGGATGGAATTATTTTTCGCCAAGGGTTTTCTTGATGCTTTCTATGTCGATGCCATTTGCGGCTGTCATGAATTCCTGCTCGTTGGCAAAGTTCACGCCTTCGTACATCAGCATCGATGTTTGTCCCAGCGGTACGCTCAGCTTGTAGCCTGAGTTCTCGTCGTATTCGATCACGGCTTTATAACCCTTGATCTTTGTCTGCTTCCAGTTCTGGTCCCCGCCGGATGTTTGCGCAAAGCCTCCGTTGGCCAGGTACATGTTCACGGCCTGCATCCATGCCGCGTTGTTGGCGATGCTGAAGCGGAGCTGCTTGTCGTTTGCACCATTGTATTCGCGGTGGATGGTCAGTCCTACCCATCCCCATCCCGTGCTGGTCACCTGGTCGGCGGTGGTGTCTGCCTGCATGCCGGCGAGGGCTTTGGGAAGCCCTTTCAGTATCTTCTGCCCGATCTGCATTTCAACACCCAGGATGGCCTGCTGGATCGCATAGCGTGCCTCACCGAGGCTGTTGCTCTTGAAGGAGGTTTCGGCTGCCGCCAGGTTTTCATTCACATCGGGTGGCGTGGTCACCAGTCCTGCGCCGCCCCTGTTGGTCTTGCGGCCGCCGGTTGTGTTCCCGGTGTTGTCCGTTCCGGTGTTGCCCGTGTTGGTGGTGTTTGTGTTGTTGTTGCCGGGGTTGTTGGCTGAATTAATAACGTTGGTAGCCTTGTCTTTCAGCTTCTTTAGAATCTGGGCTTCTGCAACCGGCGCAAGGCCAAAGGTCACGCAGCAGCAAAGGAGCATTTTCGCGTAGCGCATAGCAATTGGTTTTATGAGTAAAGCATGGCCTGGCGGCCTTTTCGTTCTGGTTTAGATAGGAAGGTCTGTGCCGCAAAACTAATAGATAGCCTTTTCCGGGAGAAATTTTTTTAATATGTAGAGAGAGGATGACCGATGAGATACCACCGATAACCGATAACCGAG
>DASWNB010000234.1:0-3203 GCA_036399455.1 Flavisolibacter sp.
ACCACTTCCTCCTCCTCGAACTGGCTTTCCTCGTTCAGCCTCCAGGAGCGGAGACCGGCGGAATGGCCGTCCATCACAGACAGGATGATGTAGGAGAAGTAAGGCTGTGCCGCCACACGGTCGTGTTCCGAGGGTATGGCAGGGTGATTGGGATGCGAGTGGTAAACACCCAGCAGCAGCAGTTCCTGCTCATCGGCATACCGTTCGGCCTTCAGGTAATCCCTGGGCGCTATCTCGAAGCGACGGCGCTTGTCGCCTTCCTTTGAATTACCTGCTACCAGCACGGATTCCACCACGCGGCGGGTTCCTTCTTCCCTGCCAAAGAAAAAGCCGCAGCATTCGTCGGGGAAGCTGCCGGTAGCGTCTTTCGTCATTTCCTCCAAAGCTTGTCTTCCAATTTCTATCATCTTACAAAAGCTTTTTTATTACCTCGCTGTACTTGTCGGCATTGTCCGGGAGCACGGTTACGATAACGCCCTGCTCCAGGGTGCGGGCCAGCCGGAGCGAACCCGCAATGTTGGCGGCCGACGAGGGGCTAAGCAGCAGCCCTTCGTCCTTCGCCAGCCTTTTAATTATTTCATAAGATTCCTCGGTGCTTACTTCCAGGTTCTGGTCAGCAAGCGTATCGTCGTAGATGGCGGGTACGAGGGCTGTTTCCAGGTGCTTCCATCCTTCGAGGGCGTGCAGGGCCGAGTCGGGCTGCAGGGAAACCAGCGTTACCGAAGGCTTCAGCTCCTTCAGCCTCCTGCCCGTGCCCACGAAGGTGCCCGTGGTGCCCAGTCCCGCCACGAAATGGGTGATCTGCGGCACTTCCGAAAACACTTCCACTGCCGTTGTATGGTAATGGGCTTTCCAGTTGTTGTCGTTCTTATACTGGTCGGCATAAAAATATTTGCCGGGATGGGCAAGCGCCAGCCCGCGGGCCGCTTCCTGTGCGCCATCGGTGCCCTCATACTTCGAAGTATAGATGATGTCGGCGCCCAGCGCCTGGAGAATTTCCTTTCTTTCCTTTGATGCGTTCTCGGGCAGGCAAAGTGTTACCCTGAGGCCCAGCCTTGCGCCGATGGTGGCGTAGGCTATGCCCGTGTTGCCGCTGGTAGCGTCGAGCAGGGAGGTGCCGGGACCAAGGCGCCCGGTCTCCACCGCGTTAAGGATGATGTGGTAGGCTGCGCGGCATTTTATGCTGCCGGACAGTTGTTTCCATTCCTGCTTGGCAAAAAGCTGCACGCCGCTGCCTTCCAGCAGATGGCTCAGCGGCAGCAGCGGCGTATCACCCACCTCGCTGTGTAACTCCCTGGCCCTGTTCAATAAACGCTCGTCTTTCACTGTCGTATTCATTCGGTATGCTTTAAAAAAAAAGCCCCACCGGGTGGAGCTTAATACGATGACAGGTATGCCTGCCGGTTATTGCCCACCGCAATAACCCCTTGCTCGCTGTTTGCAGCAACAACATGTGTAAAGGCTATTGACGGCTTTGAGCTTCATTGGAAGGCAAATATAGTGAAGGTTTCGAATAGTCTACCTGTTCAGTAGAATGTTTTAAGAAGATGACCGATAGGAGACAACCGGTAACAGATAAGAGACAACCGGTAACCGATAACCGAGCCTCGCACACCGGAGGCCGCTTATCGATTACCCGTTATCTCCTATAATCGGTTATCGGTCATCGTCATCGGTTACCGGTTCTCTATCCTCCTTTTGCTCCCATAGCTATATGCTTGGAAACCAGGTTGGCGAGAATGTCGTGATCGACAGGCTTGGTGACCGTGTCTTCCAACTGGCAGTCGCCTACGATGGCGCGGTGGGTGGAATTACGGTCAAGCAGGAGGATGAGGGGCAGGCCCATTTCCCCGATCAGCTTTGAGCAGATGTCGTTTTCGTTGAAGGCGGTCATCTCAGGGTTGGCGATCACCACGCTTACGCCGCCCTTTTCCGCTGTGGAGATCAGCGTCGAAGCATCATTAACAGTTTTCACTTCATAGCCCGACTGGCGAAGACCTTCGCTAACCTGTTGCAATGCCTCTGCATCGTTGTCGCATACCAATACAATTCTCTTTTCCATACTATAAAATTTAAAGCACTCAGGTGGAAGCGGGGCTGTACACGAAGTTAGCACAGGCCGGCGGAAAGTGAACGGAAGAGGTGAGAGGTCCACGGTCCACAGTCCACGGTCCACAGACGAGGCATTGAGGTGGAAGTAGCATTTCTTTAGCGGGCAGATTTCTTAAATATTCAATGTTCAACGCTCAATTTTCAAAGTGCTGCCATTTCGGAGACCCACTTGAGAATTGAACATTGGGTAGAATATTAAGCCGGAGAGTATCACTTATGCGAACGACCATCCGCTGAGTGACTCGTCTGTGGACCGTGGACTGTGGACTGTGGACCCTCCTTGCTTTGCCCGGCGGGATTGCCTACTTTTATCCAAACTTCTTTTATGAAACGTATAACCATTACTCTCTGCGCGGCTGCGCTTCTTTTTGCGTGCAACGACGAAAAGAGCGGTGAAGCAAAAGTAGCTTCGGCCAACACAACCGACTCAACCGCTCCCCGCTCCATGCCCGACTCTGCTACCATGATGAAGAACTGGGAAGCTTACATGACCCCCGGCCAGCCTCACCAGATGATGGCCCGCTGGAACGGTACCTGGACCGGCGAAGTGACCATGTGGATGGCCCCCGGCGCTCCTCCTTCAAAAAGCACTTCTACCAGTACCAATAAAATGGCATTGGGCGGACGCTACCAGATATCCGAGCATAAAGGCAATTTCAACGGCATGCCCTTCGAAGGAATGAGCATAGTGGCCTATGATAATGCAAAGAAAGTATTCATCTCCAACTGGATCGACAACATGGGCACGGGCATGATGGTGCTGGAAGGCCCCTGGAATGAATCCACCAAAACAATGGAGCTTAAAGGCAAGATGGTTGATCCCGGCACAGGCGAGAGCCTGGACGTGAGAGAAACCTTCAGGGAAATAGACGCCAACACACAGATCATGGAAATGTTTTGCAACGGCCCCGATGGAAAAGAGTATAAGACAATGGAGATAAAGTACACGAGAAAGAAGTAGCGCACGTGAATCGTCAATCGTGAATCGTCAATCGTCAATCCTCAATATGATCCCGCTTCGGCGGGATTCTTTTTTTATTGCCTGCGGCGATGACTTAACCGCCAGGGCGCCGGGACGCGAGGGTATTGGT
>DASWNB010000235.1:0-7481 GCA_036399455.1 Flavisolibacter sp.
ACGGCTTCTGGAAGCCCATGGATACCCTCCGCGACCGCAACGAGCTGGAAACCGAATGGGCGAATGGGCAGGCGAAGTGGAGAATCTGGTAAGCTGATGGCTATTAGCTGTTGGCTGTTAGCAGAGCAGGCAAAAGAAAAAAGACCCTACGCAAAATCATGAATAAGAGAGCAATGCTCATAGGCGAACATGCACAAGCCATCAGCTAACAGCTATTAGCCAATGGCTTCTTTCAATGCGACAAACAATGAACCTGGAATCAATATATAAAGACAGGAAAGTATTCATCACCGGCCATACGGGTTTCAAGGGCTCCTGGCTCACTACCTGGCTGCACCAAATGGGCGCCCAGGTAAAAGGCTATGCCCTGGCTCCCGAAAACGAGAGCGACCTTTATCACCTTATCCGCGGTGACGAGCTTTGTACATCCGTCATCGCCGACATCCGCGACCGCGAAAGGGTGAAGAAAGAAGTGCTGGACTTCCGACCGGACTTCATTTTTCATCTTGCTGCGCAGCCACTGGTAAAGCTCTCCTACGAGCAGCCGGTGGATACATTTGAAGTGAACGTAACCGGAACGGCAAACGTGCTGGATGCGATTCGCTTCTTAGATAAACCCTGCACTGCCCTGATGGTGACCACCGACAAGGTGTACAAGAACCTTGAAAAAGAGTATCCCTACAAGGAAGACGACCAGTTGGGCGGCTACGATCCTTACAGCGCCTCCAAGGCCTGCGCCGAACTGGTGATCGATTCCTACCGCAATTCATTCTTTCATCCCGCGAAATACGCGGAGCATAAAAAATCAATCTCTTCCGCCCGTGCCGGCAACGTCATCGGTGGTGGCGACTGGGCCCGTGACCGCATTGTGCCGGACATCATCCGTGCACTGTCTGCGGAGCAGGCCGTAACGGTACGCAATCCCCAATCCATCAGGCCCTGGGAGCATGTGCTGGAGCCGCTGCACGGCTATCTTACCCTGGCGGCCCACCAGGTGCAGGACCCGGTAAAATATGCCGATGCCTACAACTTCGGCCCGCGCATGGAGGAGAAGTTTACCGTGCAGGACCTGGTGGATAGAGCCATTGCCGCCTGGGGCGGAGGGGCCCACCAGGGCGGAGCGCAGCCCGGCGCACACGAGGCGGGATTGCTGCTGCTGGACATTACCAAGGCGGGGAAGGAACTGGACTGGCGTCCCACCTTTACCACGCCGGAAGCTATCGAACTTACCGTGAACTGGTACCGCCGCCACCTGAAAGAAGGCGCCGACGCCCGCTCTTTAATATTATCCGACATCAACAAAATAACTGTATGATCCAGGCACCAAAATCAAAAATCAAAGGAGTGGTCATTACACCGCTCAGGCGGATACCGGACGAAAGGGGAACCATCATGCACATGATGCGCAACGACAGCGCCGTGTTCACCAAATTCGGGGAGATATATTTCAGTACCGTTTATCCCGGCGTTATCAAGGCCTGGCACATACACGACATCATGACGCTGAACTACTACGTGGTTTCCGGCACCATCAAATTCGTGCTGTACGACGAACGCGAAGGATCGGCCACAAAAGGCGTGGTGGAAGAATGGTACCCCGGCGAGAACTTCCACTGCATGGTCACCGTGCCGCCCAATGTATGGAACGGCTTTATGGGCGTGGGAACAAAGGAAGCCATCGTGGCCAACCTTACCGACATTCCCCACGATCCCACGGAAATACACCGCGCCGACCCGCTGGACAACCACATACCTTATTCCTGGCCCCTGAAACACCGCTGATGAAAACCTTGCTGATAACCGGCGCCCAGGGCATGCTTGGCTCCGCCCTGCAACAGGAACTGAAAGACGAATTCAGGATCGTTGCCGCTTCGCGGGATACGCTCGATATTTCCTCGTTTGAAAAGGTGAAGGATTACCTGTCGGAGCTGAAGCCGGACATCATCCTTCATGCCGCCGCCTACACAAATGTTGAAGAAGCGGAAAGAAAACCGGAGGACTGCTACCGCGTGAACTACCACGGAACCCTCAACCTGCTCAACGCCGCAGGCGGCTTCCCGCACAAGTTCATTTACATATCCAGCACCGGCTGCTACGGCAACCATAAAGGGGAGCCATATTCAGAATACGACGAGGTGAGGCCGACCACCGTGTACCACCGCTCCAAGTATGAAGGCGAAAAGCTGGTGACAGGATTTAGCAACGACTTCCTGGTGCTGCGTACCGGCTGGCTCTTTGGCGGCTCAACGGAGCATAAAAAGAATTTTGTTTTCAACCGCTACAAGGAAGCGGCCCCAAAAACAGAGCTTACCAGCGATCCTTTTCAAAGCGGAAATCCAACCAATACGGAAGACGTAGCGCGGCAGATAGGATTGCTGATAGAAGAAAACATCCGCGGCACGTACAACGTGGTTTGCGGAGGAAGCTGCACCCGCTATGAATACGTAAAGTTCATCGTGGAAACATTCGGCCTGCCGTGTAAAGTGAATCCCGCCGACAAGCCCTTCCCGCGGCTGGCAAAGGTTTCACCCAACGAAGCCGCCATCAACGACAACCTTATTGCCATGGGGCTGAACCGGATGCCGCACTGGCAGGAAAGCCTGGCGAAATATATAAATGAGATCAGGGAGCATGTCTGAACCGCAGGTAATTATATTGGGAGCCGGTCTCACGGGCATCAGCGCATCTTACCACCTGGGCCACGACAACTGCCTGGTGCTGGAGGCAAAAGAGCATACCGGGGGCCACATACATTCAAAGCAGGTGAACGGGTTTACCTGGGACGAAGGCCCGCACGTGTCTTTTACGAAGCATCAATACGTGAAGGATCTGTTTGCCAAAAGCCCTGCAGATGGCTTCCTGGAGTTCAAGGTGTTTCCCACCAATTACTACAAGGGCCACTGGATTCCCCACCCGGCACAATCCAACCTTTACGCCGTTCCCGAGCCGCTGCGTACGCAGTGCTTCAATGATTTCCTGGAAAAGCGGAAGCAATCTTCGGAGGGCTTCCAGGCTGACGATTACGGCCAATGGCTTACCGAAGCCTTCGGCGAAACATTCGCCAATACCTTTCCTTACGAATACACAAAAAAATACTGGACCGTGCCGCCCCATATGCTGGGCACTTCCTGGGTAGGCAACCGCGTGTTCTATCCCGACGTGGACGTGGTGAAAAGAGGTTACGAAGGCGTGCCGGAAGATTCAACGCATTACATCACTTCCATCCGTTACCCAAAGCGCGGCGGCTATTACAGCTATGCTTCGCTGATGAAGGAAGGCATGAAGGTGCATCTGAACAGGCAGGTAGTGCGGGTAGACCTGGAAGCGCAGGAAGTGCTGTGCAGCGATGGCAGCCGCTATCCCTATAAGGCACTGATCTCAACCCTGCCCCTGCCCGAATTTATTGCCTGCTGCGGGGCGCCGGAAGAAATACAAACCGCGGCGGGAGAGCTGTCCTGCTCGCAACTGCTCATCTTCAACTTTGAAGTGGCCCATCCGCCCACGCGGACGGAGCAATGGATGTACGTGTACGATTCGGACATGTATTCTACCCGTATCAACTTCACCGACCTGCTTTCGCCCGGAAATGCGCCTGAAGGCAAGTGCGGAATACAGGTGGAAGTTTATTTTTCAAAATACAGGCCGCTCGACAAGCCTATCGAGGAGATAAAGGATAAGGTGACGCAGGAACTGGTGCAGATGGGACTTATCCGAAGCGAAGATCAGGTGGCCGCCGTTCACTCCGAATGGATACCTTACGCCAACGTGATTTTCGACCATCCCTACGAAGGGGCGATGGACCGCGTGCTGGGCTGGCTGGAAGGATACGGGTTGAAAAGGGAAGAAGACGACCTGCTGCCCATGACCGATTGGGAAAAGAAAATGGAGGGAGATGAAAGACTCGGCCGCCTTGTGCTGGCGGGCCGCTTCGGGCAGTGGAAATATTACTGGACGGATGATTGCGTGCTGCGCGGAAAGCTTATCGCGGAGCGGGTAGCCATAAGTCGTAAGCCGTAAGTCATAAGCCATTTAGGTGTATAAAAACCCGATTGCGTTTTTGCGATGCCGATCCGTGGAGGGCAGAAAGAGGAACAGAAACAGAGCGGGAAGAGAAAGAGTGCTGTTCAAACGACCTCGTATATCCTTCGTGCTCCTTCGCGTCTTGGCGTCTTAGCGGTTAAAAGATTAACTCATTCACATCCCGGCACAGCCGGTGTAAAACATACCTGAAATGAAAGGAATCATATTGGCCGGGGGAAGCGGAACCAGGCTTTATCCCATCACAAAGGCTATTTCAAAGCAACTGATGCCTATTTATGATAAGCCCATGATCTACTACCCGTTGTCCATACTCATGATGGCGGGCATCAGGGAAGTGCTCATCATCACCACTCCGGAAGACAATGCACAGTTCAGGCGCCTGCTGGGCGATGGACAGCAGGTAGGCTGCCGTTTCGAGTACGCCATACAGGAAATTCCCAACGGTCTTGCCCAGGCTTTTGTGATCGGTGAGAAATTTATTGGAGATGACAAGGTAGCCCTGGTGCTGGGCGATAACATCTTTTACGGCACCGGCCTTGGCCGACAGTTGCAAACCCTCAACAACATCGAAGGCGGCTATGTGTTTGCCTACCAGGTATCCGACCCCGAACGCTACGGCGTGGTGGAGTTCGACGAGCAGCACCATGTGCTGTCCATAGAAGAAAAGCCCAGCCAGCCAAAATCGGATTATGCCGTACCGGGGCTGTATTTCTATGACAACGCTGTGGTGGAGATCGCTAAAAACCTGGAGCCTTCACCACGCGGCGAGTACGAGATCACCGATGTGAACAGGGAATACCTGAAGAGGGGCCGCCTGAAAGTGGCCATCCTTGACCGCGGAACAGCCTGGCTGGATACGGGCACCTTCGACTCGCTCAGCGACGCCAGCGAATTCGTGCGTGTGATTGAAAAAAGGCAGGGCACCAAGATCGGCTGCATCGAGGAAGTGGCCTTCCGCAAAGGCTTCATCACCCGCGAAGAGCTTTTGGAGCTCGCCACCCGCCTCGAAAAAAGCGGCTACGGCATTTATTTGAAACGCATTGCTCATTCGGGGGAACAGACCTTGTAGACTAGGAGTTAGGAATTAGTAAAGTGCTCCACCCAATTCCTAATTCCTCCGCCTTTCACCTTCCACCTCATAACCTTTCTATGGGATTTATAAAAGAAACTGCTTACAAAGTACTCGATGTGCTCACCGGGGGCCAGGGTATCGGGGTTAAGATCTCTGGATTCAGCCTCCGCCTGCCTACACGCTATCACCGCTACTTTCCTCCGCAGTACGAGGAAGAGAACTTTGCCTTCCTCCAGAAACACTGTTCCGCCGGAAGCACGGTGATCGACATCGGGGCGCATATCGGGTTGTTCAGCGTTCGTGCCGGCCAGCTTGCCGGGAAAACAGGGAAAGTATATGCTTTCGAGCCTACTCCCGCCACGCAGGCCCTGCTGAAGAAAACCATTAAGATCAACGACATGGAGGGAGTGATCGAGCCGCGGAACGAAGCCATCGGCGATAAGGATGGCGTGACGCACTTCTATGTATCCGATTCCGAAGGCGACAACAGCAACAGCCTGGTGCAATACAAGGCCGACAGGGCGCTTCACGCGGTGGAGGTAAAGATCACTTCAATAGACAACTTCATCCGCAACCGTCCGCTGGAGCGGGTGGATTTTATCAAGATCGATGCGGAAGGATTTGAGTACAACGTATTGCTTGGCTGCCGCCATTTATTTACGCAGTTGAAACCATACGGAATCCTTGCGCTGCACCCGAACGGGATTGTTTCCAACGGCAACTCCCTGGAGCAGATATACGACTTCATGCAGGAGATGAACTACGATCTTTTTTTTGAAGAAAAGCTCATGACCCGCGAAGCATTCTGCAGCCGCAGCGATCTTTTCGACGTACAGATCCGGAGCAGGGGTTAACCACAGGGCTGCAAAGCCCAGGAAGAAACGCAAAGAAACAGGGGAATGACTTCGGTCATCGGTTACTCTAACCGGTTATCCCCTTCGCCTTTTACCGACAAGACTTAGAATACCGACGAGCTAGTGGATTTAAAATGGATATGATGGAAAACCTGGTCAGCCCGGTGACTCATAATAAAGCTGTCCGGCTCTGGGGCCGGATAGAGAAGGAAGACATAATCCGGTTGTACAAGGACCAGTTAGGATATGATGCCAGCCGGTACTTCACCGGTGTGGACCATGTAAGCATTTACGAATGCCTGGACACGGGCTACAGGTTCTATTATCCTTACACACTGGAAGGCGATGCAAGGTTTTATGAAGACCTGCAGAACTTGAAGGAAACCGGCGGCGACGATTATTACCGCCACTGGGAATACGACCACCGCTTTGCCTATGAGCATATCCAGGCCGGCGATGCCGTACTGGAAATAGGCTGCGGCACCGGCAGCTTTCTTAAAAAGCTGAAGGAAAAAACAGACAAGGCCTGCGGGCTGGAACTGAACCGCAACGCGGTAAAGCAGTGCCGCGAAAACGGCCTGGATGTATATGGCGAGCTGGTTCAGGTGCACGCAGGAAAGCGTAAGGAATATTATGACGTGGTTTGCGCCTTCCAGGTGCTGGAGCATATAACGGCGGTAAAGGAATTTCTCGATGCCTGCCTCACCGTGCTGAAGCCCGGCGGAAAGCTGGTCTTCGGCGTGCCCAATAACGAGCCTTATTACCAGCGCTGGGATAAATACGCCACCCTCAACCTGCCCCCGCACCACGTGGGCCTGTGGAGCCCGAAAGCTTTTGCAGGGCTGGAACGCTTCTTTCCCGTAAAGCTGTCCGCCAGGGCTTACGATGCGCCGGGCCGCTGGAAAAGCGATGCTTACCTGCACACCAAGCACTGGCTCGGCATCAAAACCCTGCCCCGGACGCATACCCTGACGGAAAAGCTGTTGATGCTTTCGCTGGCGCCCCTGGCCGTTCCCCTGAGCATCTACCGCCAGGTGAGCACCGAGATACCGGGGGCCTATATTGTAGTAATGTTTGAAAAAACCGGCAGCGAGCCAGCCTGATGCGTCACTTAAAATCATTCATGATCTATGGGGCAACGATCTTTTTCAATGCCGCCATTTCCTTCGCCACTTTTTCGCTGCTTACCCACCATCTTTCCGATACGGATTACGGCATCATCAATCTTTACGGCTCTTCCCTGCTGCTCCTCATTCCCTTTATAGGCGTAGGCGTACAGTATGCCCTGAGCGTGGATTACTTCAGGCAAAGCCACGAAGCTTACCGGAAGCATTTTACCAATGCCCTGCTGATACCGGCCGCCACCTGTCTCCTGTTCACCCTTGTGCTCCTGCTGTTCCATGCACCCGTTGTACGGTTCATACACGCCAGCTTTTTCTTTGTGCTGCTGCTGCCCCTCACGGGCTTTCTCACCATAATGAACGACATCATGCTCAGCCTGATCCGGAACAAGG
>DASWNB010000236.1:0-2648 GCA_036399455.1 Flavisolibacter sp.
GCCGGAGTCGCAGATAGATATTCCCATACAGATAGACCTGAAGCCTATCTACCGGCTGGCCGAAAAGAACGTGGATACGGTCTTTACATCGCCCAACTACCCGGATGGATGGGTGCAGGCGGATTGCGCTACGAGGTATAAATATCATTTCAGGAGGTCGCCCCTGAGGATGTCTGCCAGCGGCACTACGCTGAACCTGGGATTTACGGGCTTTTACAAGATCACGGGATCTACCAGGGCCTGTGTAAGCGGTGCGGTGCTTTCGCCGTGGACGCCGGACTGCAATTGCGGGTTCAGCGAGGGAGAAAGGAAGGTAAATATAGGCTTCAGCACCAGTTTTACCCTGAGGCCCGATTATATGCTCAATACCAGGATCGTCAGGGCCGAGCCGCAGGCGGTGGACAAATGCACCGTGTGCTTCTGGGGGCAGGATATTACCACCGTGGTCATGAACGGCCTGAAGGCGGAATTGGACCTGTCGAAGACGGCTATGGAGAAATCTTTCGGGAACATCAACCTCCGCCCCTACCTGCAACAAGCCTGGAACCAGTTGAGCGGGGTTTATTCCCTGCCGAATGTTGGTTATTTTACGCTTAACCCCAAATCACTCCGCATGCAGAACCTGAGCGCCAAGAACGACATTCTCAATATAAGTATAGGCATCACCGCCAGCCCCGTAGTGAGCTTTGCCAAACCCGATGGCAGGGAAACACAGGTGCCCAATCTTACCACGGCAAAGACACCCGGCGGCTTTAATATCTACCTTGAAGCGGCGTTGGAGTACGATTCGCTTACCCAGGTGATGAACGGCTACCTGACAGGCAAAAGGTTCAACCTCACCGAAGGCCTCATAAAGAAACACATCATCGTAAAGAGCACACAGGTATCTGCCGGTGAGAACGGCGATCTCCTGATAAGCCTCGACTTCGAAGGCTCGCACAAGGGAACGGTGCATTTTACGGGCAAGCCCTTTTACAATCCCGAAACAAAGAGCATTGAGGTGCAGGACATGGATTACGACCTGAAAACACGCGACTTCCTGCTCAAGACCGCCAAATGGCTGTTCAATAAAAAGATAGTGAACGAGCTGAAGAAATACGCCTCCTTCAACATGACCTCTTACTACGACACGGCCTCCAGGGCCATGAATACCTGGCTGAATATGGAATGGGCCAAGGGTATCCGTGGCTCGGGCTCCGTCACGGGCCTGAAGCTCACTGCAGTTTATGCTTTACCCGATCACCTGCTCATACGGAGTAACTGCTCCGGCAATTTGAGCGTAAGGGTGACGGAGATAGACCTGGCGGGGTTTTAGAGAAGCTGTTGGCTGATAGCTGTTAGCTGTTGGCCTTTTTACGTACCGCTACTGAGAGCCGGTTTCTTAAAGAAGATTGGAAGTTTAACCGCCAGGACGCCAGGACGCGAGGGTGAGGTATAAGGTATAAGGTATAAGGTAGAGGGTGATGGTGATGGTGATGGTAGAAAGCTTCTTCTTTAACATCTTCTATATCTTCTTTGCGCCCTGGCGTCCTGGCGGTTAATCCATAATCTTTAAGAAACCGGGAGCCGTAGGCTGAACAGGAACAAGCCAAAAGCTATCGGCTATCAGCCAACAGCCTTCCCCGCCGTTCTGAAAGAAAAATACCTCTGCGAGAAATAACTGAATAGGATGACAACAACAGTGGTGACCATCATTGCAGGCGTGGGGTACCAGCCGAGCATATCGACGAAGATCTTCAGGCAGACGTAATTGAGCATGATGCAGCCGAGGACTACGAGGAAATAGCGGAAAAGCTGGACACGCCGCTTGAGGTAAGAGCCCTGGAATACGACATACATGCTCAGGTAAAAGCCTATGGGAAAGGTGATGCAGAAAGCAAACAGGAAGGAGGCGATGTGCGAGCTGATGGCAACGGGGCCGATGTGCACTACCTGGTTGTGCAGGATGTAGTTATGGGTAATAAAGAACAGCAGCAGGTTGAGGAGGGTGTTGCTGCCTCCGCAAGCCGCATAGCGGTATGTTTGCAGGGGCATCAGCCTGCGAAAGGGCGGATAAAAAAAATCCACAAGACCCAGAATACCGGCTCGTACTTTATAATGTATCCTGCGCATGAAGGCTGCGAAAATAATAGCTATTTCGGGAAGGGCTGCATAGAATTCGTTAAGCTTCCCCCGCCGCACCCGTCCCGCTCTGGGAACCTTTAGTTAAATTGCGCCGCAAATCAAGCATTCAGAATGAGTTTAGCAGCACAGATAAAGGAAAGGACAGCAAAGACCATAAGCACGCTTTTCAACGTGGAACTGGCCGCAGCGGACATACTGGTGAACCAGACAAAGCCCGAATTCGAGGGAGAATATACCGTGGTGCTCTTTGCCCTGGTAAAGCAGCTCCGCAAATCGCCCGAGCAGTTGGGAAAAGAGATCGGCGAGGCGCTGGTACGCGGCAATCCGGACCTGTTCACCGGCTTTAACGTCATCAAGGGCTTCCTGAACCTTTCCGTGTCGGATGCTTATTATACGGGATTCCTGAACCGCGTTCAGGCGCAGGAAAAGCCGGCCCCCTTCTCTCCTACCGGCAAAAAGATCATCGTGGAGTATTCATCACCCAATACCAACAAGCCGCTGCACCTGGGGCATCTCCGCAATAA
>DASWNB010000237.1:0-7551 GCA_036399455.1 Flavisolibacter sp.
TCCACTTCCAGCTCCGGCGGTTTTTCCTTTGCCACATAGCTGCCTTTCCCATCCGGCCCGAACATATCCCTTACCACATGCCATGCCGTGAGAAAAAGATTGGGGCCTACCAGTACGCCGGTGCCTTTTGCCACTCCGCCCAGCAGCACCTTGCCTGAGAACTGGGTGCTTTTTATAATGCCTTTACCGTGAATGAGCGGATCCGTAAAACCTGCAGGGGGATTGGAGATGGCTTCCAGTGCAGCATCTCCATCCGGGCTTTGAGACAGAAGATAATTGGTAAGCTGTCCGTTCTCCAGCCCGGCAAGTGCTACCAGCGAGATAAAGGTGATGAGAAAGCGGTTTTCTTCAAGCTCCACGGGTTTTCCTTCTTCTATCATTTGCCTGGCTATCTCCAGCCTCCACACGTCCGCCGCCTTGTTGCCTTCGGCGAGGGCTTTGGAAAAGGCCTGCTTATCATCGGGAATATCCGTTACCAGCGATTCAAAGGCACGCCTGTGCACCACGGGTATGCCCGCATCGGTTTGGGCCTGCAGGAACAGCCTGTCGAATTCCGTCCTGGTACAGGCCAGCGCGTCAACGATCTCGCCAATGGTCAGCATGTCTTCATTTTTGTATCGCTCAGATGGTATCCACCAGGTCTACGCCAAATTCGTCCAGTACCTGCTTCAGGCTTTTTCCTGAAACACTATCGGGGGCATTTAGGGTTTTGCCTATTATGTGGCCCCAGTTTTCGCGGGGCGCCTGTACCTGGCCGCCGTAGTGCAGGCCGGCGGCGGCGTGCTCTTTTCCCTGTGCCAGTATCACGGAGCCGGAGTTGCCGCCCAGCGTGGTGGTGTCGTGCGCCAGCCCCCAGTCGCTAAGCGTGTTCACCGGCGGCGTTACCTGGCCCGGCGCCAGCCGCTTGCAGCCAAAGGTTGATTTGAACAACTGCTCCAGCAGCGAGCCGTAGGTTTTCAGTCCCGGAACACCCGGGTCGCCGGGGTAGCCTATGGTGAAGGTGATCTTGTCCTCCGTGGCCCAGTCGGGAGCTATGTTGAGCGAAAGCAGCTTGCGGGGCACCTGGTCATTGCTTACCGGCTTGAGGCGGATAATGGCCATGTCCAGCTTGTCATGATCGATCTTGTACATGTCCACGTATTTGTTGCCGGAGAAGACAACGCTTTCCAGCTCGCGTGGGTTAACAGATGTGCGTGCCCTGAACTCGTAGCCGAAATCGATGGTGGATTGCGGTTTCATACGCCAGGTGCCGTCGTTCTCTTTATTTGCTACGGCTTGAAGCACGTGGCGGTTGGTCACCACCAGGTTCTCGTGTATGAGAAAGCCCGTGCCCACATGGCCTTTTTTATAATCTATTCTTCCCACGCAGGCAATGGCCTCGTTGATGGTCTGCTCGCTGGCATCGAGAATGTCGGACCAGTCGCCTACGGGACTGGTTGCTTTGTCGACCTTCCCGTTGCGGACCATGAAGGAAGGCCTGGAGCCGTCCGTACGGACAATGACTTCCAGGAATACCATGCTTTGGGGGTTGTTGATAAGATAGAGGTCGTCGTTGTTGGCTACTGCCCTGAGCGCATCTGAGCCTTTTTTGGTAGCGCGTTCGGCCAGCTCATAAAGCTCTTTTTTATCACCGAGGTATTCCTTGATAACGCGGTAAAGGTTTTCCCTGGCGGCCTGCGACCTGTCCTGCACGTCGCTGTCGGGCAGCGCATCGGTCCCTTCATTTGCGCTTTCGAGCATCGTTCCCCGGGCTGACAGTTTTTTCCTGTACTGTTCCGCTATGCCGCCGGGTGTGCCGCTTGCGGAGTTGGGTAAATCACTCATGATTTGTGTTTTAGCAGTAAAAATTGTTTTGGTTTCCCGGGGTGGATCAATTGTAAATTAGTGAAATAAGGCTTATTGTTATTGCTTATATTTTGTTGTTGTGCAAACTTCCCGTCATTGTGCCTCTGTGGTTAACCGCAAAGCGCGCAAAGAACACGCAAAGGGGCGCAAAGTTTTGCGACCGATAACCAGGAACAATAAACCGGGAACAGGAAACAAAAAAGTCCCGTTGCCGGGACTTCTCTCTATCAACTAACCATTACGTCTGCTTACTGGCCTCTGAACACATATTTATAGGTTTTTACAATATCCATGTTATGGTCCTTCACGGTTGCAAGCGAAACTGTCGTATCCGTAGATGTTTTGCCTTACAGGCAGATGTATTGCCGTTCTGCGAGGCGTCCTTCGCGGAAGGTGAATTCTGCGGAGCAGTAGTCCGATTCTTCCGTTACCCTGCCCCCGATACAGGCCGCATCGAAATAGTACCTGAGGATGGTAGCCCCGTCATGTTCGTCCTGCCTGTTGGGCGTGCCGAACACTTCCGTGAAATCCTTCATGCTGCCGTTCTCCAGCTTCATTCCCTGCAGCAGCGATTCTGCCGCTTCCTTATTCCGCTGGTCGCCGCAGCCCAGGCTGTCCGTCTTCCAGGAAGCCATCAGTTGGCGGAGCGTATCGTTCACCGGCGACGTTTGGCCGGGCTGCAGGGACGGAGAACTGTTGTCTTTTGTTTTGCAGCAAAGCCAGAGGGCCGGCAGCAGCAGGAGAATAAACACATAGCGGCGGAGGTTCTGCTTCATATCCATGTTGGTTATAAATTATGGGTCAGGTTCCCGGGTTGCATTTTTCAAATGTAATGTTCTCTAACCATTGCCTGTGCCCGGTTCCCATCAGGGTTGCTTGCCAACGTCCAGGAACACATTCAGGCGCATCCAGAACTTGTTCCCGTTTTCGTCAAAGAAGGTTACTCTCTGGTTTTGTGCGCCGATCACAATGCCGTAGCCGTTCGGCTGCACAAGACCCTGTTGCTTGGCGTTGCCCAGCGCATCGTGGTCGCCTCCATTCCCCGGTGAAGGCATTTGGGTAAAGCCTTGCTGGCTTCCGGCAAACGCTCCCGAGGTTACAGACCCCTTCGGATGCACGTGCACGGTTCCCAGTGCCGGTCCGAACGCTCCTACCGCAGAGCCGTCTGCGGGAACGAACGGGTTTACCGATGCATTAGAAGCGCTTGGGTTGGCCTTGGGTCCCGGCTTGGCATGCGAGATGCGGTCTTCGGTAAAAACTCCGCCTTCCTCGTGGAAGCCTCCCTGGTTGTCATCTCCCTGGAACATATCGGTGCGGTTGTCATTCCTTGAGTTGGATCTTGTTACCATGTCATTCATCTGCGCCCTGACGGACACGACGGGCAGCAGGATGGGGTCGCGCAGCTCGCCTACCTGCGTGGTCTTGCCCTCCTGTGTGTTTTGTCTCACCTTGTTAACATCACCGCCCCTGTACACAACGTATATCTTGTCGTCGTCGATACCATCGGTGCCGATCTTTTGTCCATTCCTGTCGTAAAAATCAGCCATGGGCGCTCTGCCATCCGGGTCGGTAAAGCGTATGGGATTGTTGAAGGCATAGTTGTACAGCGAATAGCTTTGCATCAGCTCACTCAGCGGGTCGGAAGCGTGCCACCTGCCCAGCTCGGGATCGTACATCCTTGCGCCGTAATCGTACCAGTTCAGTCCCAGTTCATCAAGCTTTTCCTTTCCGTTGTACTGGTACTTGTTTTCCAGGCCGCTGACAAAGCCGCCCGCATGCGTCAAACCAAAAGGATAGTAGTCGTTTGCCTGGACCACCTTTGCTTTCCCGGTTGCAGCATCAAGGGTGAAGTTCACGCGGGCATTGCCCAGGTGGTCCTTGATGGTGTATTCGTACACCGGCGTGGCGGTAGCAGTGTTGTTCCATATCACCCTGCCTTCATCGGTTCTGAAGAACTGCATCACGGTTTCGCTGTATTCAAATTCCTCCATGTAATGGGTCTTCGCAGCGCCGGCGGCGGTGGTTACGGTCTTTATATATGCCTTGCCGGAAGGCGTGCGGTTGTACCTGATGTTGCTGGTGCCGGTATGCACTTCCAATGGCGCATAGGCATAGTTGTTGGGGTCCAGAAAGCCAAACGTTATGCTGGTGATGCCTTTGTTCCTGTCCATATAGATGTTGCCGCGTGTATCATAGGAATACTCCACTGCTTCGTTCACCCTGTTGTTGAATCCCATGGTGGCATACGTGCCGGTAGCGTTGTCCTCTACTTTGGTTAGCTTGTTGCCGTTGTAGGTGTACACAAGCTGGTCGCAGAGCTGCCGGGTGGTAAGACCTACGGGAATGGTGTAGCGGGAGAGATTGGTGATGTTGCCGTTGTGGTCATAGGCATAGGTCTCTTCAAAGGCGCCCTGGTCCACCAAGGTGGTGCCTGATTTGGCTACGTACTGGGCGCCCTTCAGCCTGCCCAGGTTGTCGTAATCCAGTCCGTATATCTTCTTTTTCGTGCCCAGGGAGTTGCGCCAGGCCAGCTCGGAAATGTTGCCGTCGAAGCGGCGGGGCACGGCTGTTTCACCTGCCTCGTTGTATCTCAGCTCCATGCCAAAAAGGTCGCCTGTTTCGCTCAGGCCGGCGTCGTTTATCCTTGTCATCCAGCCCCTGATGTTAAAGGCGTAGTCCACTTTCTGGAGATAGTTCACGCCATCGGTGCTGTGCAGTTTCTTCTCCACCTTGTGTGCCAGCTCGTTGTACCGGAAAGCGGCCAGGGTTATTTCGGGAAAGGAATTGATGCGGTGCTTTACGGATGTCACTCTTCCGGCGTGATCATAAGTAAAGCGCTTCTTTACGATTACAAGCGGCTGCCCCCAGATCCTGTGGCGGCGGACGGTTTCCAGCACTTTTCCATCAAAGCTGTACTGGTGGGAAATGACGTTGGTGCCGCTGAGGATGATCTGTTTTTTCTCCTGGATCATCTGTCCTTTCTCATCATAGAACAAGGTGGTGGCGAACAGGTCGGTGGTGCCGGTCATCCTGCCCATGAGCCGGTAGCTTGGCGTGATCACGGCAGCATTGGTGAGGTTGGCCGAATCAGGCAAAGGCTTGTTGAAGCTGGAAGCGTTCAGGAAATTGTAGTCGTCATAATAGTTGATCACCTTGGCCTGCCCGTTGCTCGTAAGCTTGGGGAAGCTCAGGTCAAGCGTATAGCCGTGAACGGTAAGCGAAGAAGTATTGCTAGGAACACGTACGTCATAGGATGAAAGCCCCGAAGCGTTCAGGGCGTCCTGCATCTGCTTTTGCGTAAGCGCCGCGGAATGCGGGTAGCTGCAGAACATCAACTGCCGTCCCAAAGCATCGTACTTGTAGGCGGCCCATTCGTTCCTGCCGCGCTGGTGTCCGTCCTGCGCCATTGCCAGTTGCTGCCGCTGGTTGTACACGTAGTAGATTGGAGCTGCGCCGGGAAGCTTTTTCTCGCTCACCCTTCCCCACTCATCATACTGGTAAGTAAAGCACCACTGGTCGATGAAGGTGGCATCGGGAGCCCAGGTGCCCGTGGCAGAAGCCTGGATAAGCCGCTTTACGCCTTCGGGCTGTATCACGGCACGCAACTGGCCTATCGCATCATAAACCATATAGGTATAGACCGGAGCTCCTGCGGACACCTCGCTCTTCTTCAGCACCACCTGGCCGCCCTTGTCCAGGAACTCCCAGGTTTTGACGCCGTCCTCTGAAGCGGATTCGTTTACCAGCAGGTCGCCGGCGGCATAGAAACCTGAAGAAGAAAAGGTCATGGTGGTAAAGTCGTATTGCCAGAAGCACACTTCGGAGGCATCGTTCACCCGCACGTTTGTCTTTACTGTTTTGTTGGTGGAAAGCGGCTTGCCTGCGGCATCTTTGTTTACCTGCCAGGCTTCGCCTGCAAAGCCCTGCTCCAGCACCCGTCCACCCGGAGAAGCCTCGAAAAAGGTTTCAGCGAAAGGTTTGGTGGTGGAAGCATACCCTCCCGCCGAAGCACGGGTGGCGGAGTAGAAATCATTCAGCAACGCTGCAGGATCGGCCTTGAAGCGCCCGTCGCTGCCGGATGTAAAGGACAGGTATTTGAGCGCCTCTCTTCCCATAGGATCGTACTGGTGCATCTGCACCACATCCAGTTGCGCAGGCGACGCTTTTACATACACTTCCTGCGACGGCCGCCCGAAACCGTCCACGTAGGTCACTTTCTGCGATACATCCTGTATGGTCAGCAGGTTGAGTTCGGAAATGGTCTTCACTCCTTCGCGCTGCGGTGTTGTTTCCACTATGTAGTTCCTGTTCTGGTTAGCCAGCGAGCTTACCTGCGCCTGTGCATAGCCGTGAAACAGGGAGCAGAGCAGGACGAGGATACAGGTTTTACCGCGTTGGTTTGTTTTCATGTTATAAATTGGTGGTGTGTGGTATTGTGATGTACGTTTATCCTTAACCCGAGCCGCGTGGCAGAGGTTTGCTATTGTCCGTTTTGGTTATAGATTTTGTTGGTCAGGTTCCCGCCGATGTTTGCCTTGTTGTCCGGCCCGAACGTCACATTCTTGAACATATCGGTGATATTCTTTTGCGTCACCTTACGCTTCGTAGCGTCTACGGTTCCGCCGGGTGTGGCGGCGGGAACGTTCGGGTTGTTCTGGTACGGCGCGTCCACAAGCGCTCCCCGGGCGGCCATGATGTCCGGGCGCCCCTGCCCGCGTATGTCATCCCACACGGTTCCGCGGATAGTTACCTTGTTGCCGCTGTGTACCAGGCCAAAACCGTGACCTGCCTCATGCGGCGCCGTGGTGGACCATCCAAGGCCGTCATCGGTATTGAGAAAACCCGCATTGGTTCCAACGACATTGAAGCTTCTGCCATGGACCCGGTTGGTCTTTTCCACGCGCATAAAATTCACTTCGGCGCTGGTGTTGTTCTGGGCCATCTGCCGGGCCTGCGCTTCTGTTACGGTTTCATACCTGATCTGGAAGCGTACAGTATAAGTCACGCCGTTAATGTCCACGGTGCCATTGGCCGAGTTGTATTGATGCGCTATTTCGTTGGCTATGTTCCTGGAGAGGTCGGTGGTGGCCTGCGAGCCGTAGAACACGTACTTGGCATGAACAGTGATGGTGTGGTTCTGGTGGTCGATCACGGCAATGCCGGTACGTCCGTCCGGGTCGATGTGGGCCACGGGGCTGTTGAATACGTAGGCATAGGGACTCCAGCCCGTAGTAGAATCGGCAATAGGGTCCATCGTATGCCACCTGGCCAGCTCGGCATCGTACATGCGTACGCCGTAGTCGTACCAGTTCAGCCCCAGGTCGTCAAGCTTTTCCTTGCCGTTGTACTGGTACTTGTTTTCCAGGCCGCTGACAAAACCGCCCGCATGCGCCAGGCCAAAGGGATAGTAATCGTTTGCCTGGACTACTTTTGCTTTGCCGGTCGTGGCATCAAAGGTGAAGTTCACGCGGGCATTACCCAGGTGGTCCTTGATGGTGTACTCGTACACCGGCGTGGCGGTAGCGGTGTTGTTCCATACTACCCTGCCTTCATCTGTTCCAAAGAACTGCATCACGGTTTCGCTGTACTCGAATTCATCCATATAGTGGGTGTTCTTCGCAACGCCTCCGGTGGGAGTTACTGTCTTTGTATATGCTTTGCCGGAAGGCGTGCGGAGGTACCTGAGGGCTCCGGTGGTGGTATTCA
>DASWNB010000238.1:0-9524 GCA_036399455.1 Flavisolibacter sp.
GCCATTTTCGACGGCGACGATTTCCACGTAATGGGGGTAATGGAGCACATCGAGCCCGCAGGCATCCACAGCGGCGACAGCAATGCGGTTCTTCCTGCCTTCAATCTTACCCCCCTGATAGTGACCACCATGGAGCACTACGCGGAGAAGATCGGAAGGGCGCTGGACATCAGGGGCCTTATCAACATACAATTCGCAATAAAAAATGGAAAGGTGTACGTGATCGAGGCAAACCCCAGGGCTTCCCGCACTACTCCTTTTATTGCCAAGGCCTACGGCATTCCCTACCTGAACGTGGCTACCCGCGTAATGCTGGGCGAAGCCAAGCTGAAGGACTTCACTTTCGAGAAAAAGCTCCAGGGTTTTGCCATCAAGGAGCCCGTTTTCTCTTTCGAGAAATTCCCCGGCGTCAGCAAGGAACTCGGTCCCGAAATGAAATCCACCGGCGAAGCCATCCGCTTCATCAAGGATCTGAGAGACCCGTACTTCAGGCAATTGTATAAGGACAGGAGTATGTATTTGAGTAAGTGATGACCGATAACCGATGACAGACAACCGATAAACGATACTCCCGACAGGGGAGAACCGGTTATCGGTGGTCGGTCATCGGTTATCCAAAAACAGTACCTTCACGCCATGGAAATCTCCCGCATTATCGACCAGTTGCGCGATGCTTATGAAGGCGAGCCCTGGTTTGGAAGACCCGTAAAGCAGATACTGGCTGAAGTGGATGAATCAATTGCGTTTGAGAAGCCCTACGGGCAACACAGCATGCTGGACCTGCTGTGGCACATGATCACCTGGCGCGAATTTACCGTAGACCGCATCCAGCATTCTCCCCAGATGCAACTGGACTATTTTGAAAGAAACGATTGGCGCCAGTTGGACCACCAGGACAGAACCCTGTGGCAGCAAGGCCTTGAACGCCTCCAGGAAACGCAGGACCAACTGCTGAAGCTGCTGGAAACCTGCACCGACGACCTCCTCGAGCAAACCGTCCGGGAAAGAACCTACAACTTCCGCAAGCTCTTCTATGGGATTATCCAGCATGACATTTATCACCTGGGACAGATAGCTTATATAAGGAAGATGCTGAGGGGTGAACGTTAACCGATTACCGACCACCGATCACCGACCACCGATCACCGATGGGTCGGCTAAGGTGTATCCCTCCTTCTTTTTGATTGATTCTTCTGCATACTATTGCCTGCAGGAATACTGTAGCGCAGTTGTGCTTTTGTGGTGTGATAAGGAGAAGCAGGTATTGAGAATGTGTGCAAGTGAAAGGCTATGGACGAAGGGAAGAAACTACAAAGAGAGAGGCTTGGAGCTTTAGGCTGGAACGACTTCTGCATTAAACGGCCTGTCGGTTATCGGTGGTCGGTCAGCGGTCATCCAAAAAAAAGGCCCGCCCTAAAAAGAGCCGGCCGTTGCTAACCTATGAAAAACACCAGGTTCAAATATAAACGAAAAACATTTCTATAACAACCCAGGTATCATACTTTTATTATTAGCACGGCCTCCTTTACGATTTTGACGGTCTATAAGCTGCTCCTGGACCTTCTGGACAAACTCCCTTTCATGTACAAAAACGTCATTACTGCGCTTTTCACCGATGATAGGTTTGAACTGGTCGCGGTAGCGGATGCGCAGCTCAACGATCTTTTGCTGTAATACAAGACGGTCGCCCTTGAACTGGTGGTTGGTCTTGCGCAGCTCCTTGAAGTATTCAATAAATACGGGGCTGAATCGCTCGGCCTCGGGCTTGGACAGGTCCAGCTTTTTCTGGATATACTCGACCATCTTCTCCCTCATCTTGCCTCCGGGATCGTCGTCGTCCTGCGCAAATCCGGCAAAGCCGAGGGTTAAAAACACGGTTAATATGTATAAAATTCTTTTCATAGCGGGGGTATTTAATTCATTAACATAGGGTCTTCTTCCATCGGTAACTGGTTGAGGAAAGACTCCATCTCCTGGACGGAAACGTCTTTCAGCAAGGCCTTTACCTCGTCGTTGGCGGAGGGCTTCCGGGAGGGTTCGGGCGTTTTTGCGCTCACATCGGTGCTCTTGATAAACTCTTCCAACTCCTGGTTCTCAACGTTCTTCAGTTTTTGTGCTACCCATTGCGGATTGTTCACGTCAGGGGCCGGGGTTGCCTGCTGCCGGCCTGCAAAGTAGAAGTAGCCTGAAATGGCTATTATACCACCTACCATGGCCGCGGCTGCGACACGCATCCAGCGGGTTGTCATGGAAACCACCCTGCCGCGGGGCTGGTTCACCCTGGACAGTACCTGATCGGAAAGTGATTCAAAATATCCCTGGGGTACGGAATAGGGGTTGGATCCTTTGAGGCTGGCAAGTATTTCCGGCAGTTCCTCCTGGCTGGTAAAGGCGGGGAGGGAACTGGCAGACGAATCAAAATAACCGGCGGGCACGCTGAAGGGCATTTTGCGGGGGATGGAAGCCAGCAGGGGGGAGAGATTCTCCAGTTCCTGACCTTCATCCAACTCTTCCAGCTTAATTCTTTCAAGAACGGAAGCGGCAAACTGCTCAAAATAACCCTGGGGCACGGAATAAGCCTCCTGCACTTTTTCAGTGGACAGGGAGCTCTTCAGTTCCTTCAGTTCATCCTGTATGTGGCTCCACGTTTTCATATTCAGGCTTTAAGACCCATCAGGGCCAATAAGGTTTAATGATTTTTTATATAGTCCTCTATTTTTTTTACCGCATGATGGTAGCTGGCCTTGAGGGCTCCCTCGCTGGTTCCCAGCACCTGGCTCATCTGTTCGTAAGGCATTTCATCGTAATACCGGAGGCCGAACACCAGTTTTTGCTTATCGGGCAATTGCTGTATGGCTAATTGCAATTTCCATTCTAACCTATTAGCATCGAAGTCTTTATCTGCCTTGATCTTATTGCTTAGGCCGCTTTCCACATCACTCAGGCTTACAGCCGCCCGCTTTTTCTGCCCCTCCAGGAAAGTCAGGCATTCATTAGTGGCTATCCTGTACAGCCAGGTATAAAGCTGGGCGTCCTGCCGGAAATTCTCCAGTCCGTTCCAAACCCTGATGAACACGTTCTGCAGCACGTCGTTAGCATCATCGTGGTCTACTACCATCCTGCGGATATGCCAGTACAGCCTTTCCTGGTATTTTTTTATGATGGAGGTAAAAGCCGCTTCCTTCGTAGCCGGTTCGCGGAACTGCATCAATAATTCCTCGTCTGATCTGTCTGTTAGAGCCATTGGCGGTAAAGATAATTATTGTAGGGATGCCCACAGTCCACAGTCCACGGTCCACAGCAGGTCGTTTATGGAGGCAGATGCTTTTCTTTGGCAGGAAGCCTTAGCCTTAAGCCGCTTTCTGTCCTGCCAACTCCCCCCGTTTAGTTCTACCATAAAAATTAATGCCGCACCGGGCGGCATTAAATGGAATAAATTCTGAAAGACTGCATCCGGGAAACGCCTCAACCAGTAAACCGGCTTAGGACTTACGGCTTACGACTACACAAGCATCGTCCTCCCTAAACGACCTACTGTGGACGTGGGCTGTGGACTTTCTACTGCTTCTTCGCAACCACCTTCTCCGCCGCAGCAATAATATCCGGTACATCCAGGCCGTACTTCTTCAGAAGCTGGTCCGGGGTTCCGCTTTCGCCGAAGGTATCGTAGGTGCCGATGTACTCGATGGGGATGGGGAAGTTGCGGGCAGCAACCTGGGCAATGGCATCGCCGAGGCCGCCGATGATGTTGTGTTCCTCCACCGTTACGGCGCAGCGGGTTTTGCGGATGGATTCCAGTATCGCTTCCTCGTCTATGGGCTTGATGGTGTGTATGTTGATCACCTCCACGCTCAGGCCTTTTTCCTGGAGGGCGGCGCCTGCCTGGATGGCGTTCCAAACCATATGCCCGCAGGCAAATATGCTCAGGTCAGTGCCTTCGGAGAAGCGCTGGGCTTTTCCAATGACAAAAGGCTCGTCGGGATTGGTAAAGATGGGCCAGCTTGGGCGGCCGAAGCGCAGGTAAACGGGACCGTGGTGGTCGGCGATGGCGATGGTGGCTGCCTTGGTCTGGTTGTAATCGCAGGGAACGATCACGGTCATGTGGGGCAGCATCTTCATCAGGCCTATATCTTCCAGGATCTGGTGGGTGGCTCCGTCTTCACCCAAGGTTACGCCGGCGTGGGAGGCGCAGATCTTTACGTTCTTGCCGCTGTAGGCAATACTCTGGCGTATCTGGTCATAAACACGGCCGGTGGAGAAGTTGGCAAAAGTAGTGGTGTAAGGGATCTTGCCCCCGATGGTAAGACCGGCAGCTACGCTCATCATGTTGGCTTCCGCGATGCCGCACTGGATAAAGCGCTCGGGGAATTCCTTGATGAACTGGTTCAGCTTCAGGGAGCCGGCCAGGTCGGCGGTAAGGGCCACTACGTCCTTGTTCCTGCGGGCCAGCTCTACAATGCCGTCGCCAAAGCCGCTGCGGGTGTCTTTTTTTCCGGTGGATTGAATGTCTTTTAACATAAGAAGTTATGATAGGTGATATCAGTTGAGTTCGGATTTGGATGAAGTAAACAACTGCTCGTCTTCTTTCAGCTTCATCTCCCATTTCCAGGCAGTGTCCATCATCTGGTCGAGCGTATAATTGGGGTCCCAGCCGAGGCGGCTTTTTGCCTTGTCGTTATTGGCATAGATGGCTACGATATCGCCGGCACGGCGGGGCCCTACCTGGTAGTTGAGCTTGCGGCCGCTGACCTTTTCAAAGGCATTGATAGCTTCGAATACGGTAACGCCGTTGCCTGTACCGAGGTTGAACACCTCGCAGCCGCTCATGTTCCTGCCTCCCTGCATATAGCGGATAGCCAGGGTATGGGCATGGGAGATGTCGCACACATGGATATAATCCCTTACGCAACTGCCGTCGCGGGTGGGGTAGTCATCGCCAAAAACATTCATTACCGGCAGCTTGCCGATGGCGGTTTGGGTGATGACGGGCACCAGGTTCTGGGGCTTGCCCAGCGGCAGCTCGCCTATATGGGTGGAGGGATGTGCTCCCACGGGGTTGAAATAGCGCAGCAGGATAGCCTTGCAGGAGCTGCTTTTCTGGAATTCGCTGACGATCTGCTCACCCATTTGCTTGGTATAGCCATAGGGAGAGGCGGCAGGCTTGGGCGGCGTTTCTTCCGTTACCATCGAATGCTCGGGATTGCCATAGACGGTGCAGGAGGATGAGAAAACAAAATAGGGGATGGAAAACTCCTGTACGCACTTCAGCAGGTTGATAAGCGAGTAGAGGTTGTTCTCGAAATACATCAGGGGCTTTTCCACCGATTCGCCTACGGCCTTATACGCCGCGAAATGGATGATGCCTTCAATGTCCTCGTTCTCCTGGAAAATAGCGAAAGTATCATCGAAATTACAGAGGTCGACCTTGTAGTTCTTGATGGGTTTGCCGGTAATCTTCTCAACGCCTTTCAGCACTGCGGGGTAGGACCGTGAGTTGTTGTCTACGCTGATCACATCGTAGCCGTTCTCCAGCAGATCAACTATCGTATGGGAGCCTATATAGCCGCATCCGCCGGTTACAAGAATTTTTGCCATAATCACAATTTGCCCGGCAAAACTCGGAAATAAATGGAAGATTAAGCAAAGATGCTCACAATAAAGTAAACAATAGCGGCCAGCACGGCGCTGACGGGTATGGTCAGTATCCATGCCCACAGCAGGTTCAGGGTTACGCCCCAGCGCACCGCGGAGAGGCGTTTTGTAGCTCCTACACCCATGATGGCGCCGGTAATGGTATGCGTGGTGCTCACGGGTATCTTCAGCGCCTCGGTAACGAACAGGGTAATGGCCCCGGCCGTTTCGGCGGCCACACCTTCAAACGGGGTGACCTTGGTGATGCGGGTGCCCATGGTTTTTACAATCTTCCAGCCGCCGCTCATCGTTCCGATGCCAATGGCCGTATAACAGGCCAGCGGCACCCAAAAGGGCATATTCTCGATAGTGTAGCGGGTAGGATCGGAGGCTACCAGGGCGGCCATGATGATACCCATGACCTTTTGAGCGTCGTTACCGCCGTGGCCGATGCTGAAGGCAGCGGACGAAACAAGCTGCAGGCGCTTGAACCAGGCGTTGGCCTTTTGGGCATTCAATGTATTGAGCCAGATGGTGAATATCGCCATAACCAGTATAATGGTGGACAGCAGTATCCATTTGAAGTTCTTGGAATAAAATATCACTTTCCAGATATAGGATTCGTAGTGCGATTTGAGCTTGGCTTCGTCCAGCTCAAGATGGGCGTACAGGAACCAGAACACACCCAGGATGATGGCAATGGATATCAGCCGCGGCAGGAAGTCCTTCCGGAAAGAGTACAGGAACCAGAGTGAAATAACGAAGGCGATAAACATACCCACCAGCGGCGCCAGTATGATGAACATGGCCGTCTTGAGAATGGGATCGCTGTTCACCGCACCGAAGCCGCCTGAAGCGATGGCTGCACCGGCAAATCCGCCGATCAGCGTATGCGAAGAGGAGGAGGGAATGCCAAACCACCAGGTAAGCAGGTTCCAGGTAATAGCGGCTATAAGGCCGGAAAATATCACTATCAGGCCTTCCTGCCCGGAAACCACGTCCGTCCTCACGGTCTTGGCCACCGTATTGGCCACGCCATGGTCCTTGAAAATAAAGAAGGCAGCGAAGTTGAAGATGGCCGCCCACAGCACCGCCTGGAAGGGCGTCAGTACTTTTGTTGAAACAACAGTGGCAATGGAGTTGGCCGCATCATGAAATCCATTGATATAATCGAAAATCAGCGCCAGCGCTATAATAACGATCAGGAAAGTAGCCATGAATTAGGTTGTTGTTTTGGGGGAAGCTGTTGGCTATTAGCTATTAGCTGATAGCTGTTGGCTTAAGGCTTGGGCCTTACGGCTTAGGACTTTACTAACAGCCATCGCCATAAGCTAACAGCTTCTCTTATGCGTATTTAACAATGATCGATTCGATAACGTTCGCCGCGTCCTCGCACTTGTCGGTGGCGGTTTCCATCACCTGGTAGATCTCGCGTTTCTTGATCACTTCCTTTGCGTCGGGCTCGGTGGCGAACAGGCGCTCGATGCTCATGTCGAACACATCATCGGCCTGGTTCTCCATGCTGTTGATCTTAACGAGTGATTCGGTGATCTGGCGCAGGTTCTTCATGTTGCGCAGCTCGTAAACGGCCTTGCGTACTTCCTGGGCGCTCTGGTCAACGATCTCGGCCAGCTTCTGCATGCCCGTGTCGTTGGGATTTACGCGGTAGAAGTTGATCTTCTTGGCGGAAGCGTATATGTAATCGGCAATATCATCGAGCGCCGAGGCCAGGAAGTGAATGTCTTCCCTGTCGAAAGGCGTGATGAAGTTGCGTCCCAGCTCTGTGAATATGCGGTGAGTGAGTTCGTCATTGGCGTGCTCCAGGTCTTCCATTTGCGAGATCATGCTGCCCCGCCTGTCGAAGTCGGGCTCGTTCATCACCTTGCAAAGCTGACCCGACATTTTGGTCACGTTGTCGGCCACCTCTTCAAATAACTCGTAAAATACCCTGTTTTTTGGAGCCAGGAGCCTGGCGAAGATGTTCATAAAGACTGAGTTTAAAAGTTGGGCGAAGTTAAGTTCTTATCTTCCGGGCACCGGCTTGAGCCGAGAATTAATAATAACTTAATATTGCTCCCCTTAGAGTTCATAAACCGTGCTAAAGTGTTTTTAATGAGCCATACGAAACGTGCAAACCGTTGGAAGGCGTTGATCATCAGCCTGTTTATTTTAATTGCCGGTAAAGCGGATTCCCAACGCTACCTGGCCGAATACGACTCCACAATGTTCATGCGCGATACGCTCCGCCCCCTGGTGGACCGCTTCGCCAATCTGCATATCAGCGCTTATATACAACCACAGTTCCAGGTGGCCCAGGCCGCAGGCATCGATTCTTACAGCGGCGGCAATTTCCAGCCCAATGCCAGCAACCGGTTCATGCTGCGCAGGGCAAGGCTCAAGGTGGATTATAAGCTGCCGGGAAAGGTTGATGATTTCCCCGCTGCCCTCTTTACTTTCCAGTTCGAGGCTACGGAACGCGACGTGAACGTGCGGGATATGTTCGTGCGGCTGTACGAGCCCCGCAAGCATAATCTTTCGCTTACCGCGGGACTCTTTGCAAGGCCTTTTGGCTTCGAGGTCAATCTTTCTTCTTCTTACCGTGAGTCGCCTGAAAGAGGCCGTATGTCACAGATACTGATGCCCAGCGAGCGGGACCTCGGCGCGATGGCCAGCTACGAGTCGCAGTCAAAGGCGCGCAGGAACCCGCTGTTCAAGTACGATATCGGTTTGTTTAACGGCCAGGGCAAATCGGGCCCTGCAGAATTCGACTCTTTCAAGGACCTGATCTCCAGGCTAACGCTGAAGCCTATGCCGCTTTCGCAGAACCTTACGCTGGGCGCAGGACTTTCCCTGCTCAGGGGCGGATGGAGACAGTCCACGAAATATAAATACGAGATGGCCCAAAAGAACGGCAGTCCTGCATTCCAGGTAGACTCCAGCCTCTCCAACATCGGCGGCAAGGCTCCGCGTCATTATTATGGAGCGGACGCACAACTCGCCTTGAAGCATGCCTGGGGCAAAACCGAATGGAGAGCCGAGTACTGGCGTGGAAAGCAGCCCGGCACAGAAGCCACAACCGTCAATCCCGGCACCCTGCCTCAATCACCAACCTACATCCGCGAATTCGACGGCGCCTTTTTCTACTTCCTCCAGAACATCGTCAACCAAAGATGGGAACTGGTGGCCAAGTACGATTGGTACGATCCAAACACCCGGGTAGCCGGCTCCGCCATCACCTCCACCGCCAACTTCCACGACGCGGATATTAAATTCTCCACCTTTGGCTTCGGTCTTAACCACTATTTTAACGACAACGTAAAGCTTCTTCTCTACTACGACATCGTCCGCAACGAAGAGACCTCCCTCACCGGGTTTGAATCTGACGTGAAGGATAATGTGTTTACGTGCAGGTTGCAGCTAAGGTTTTGAGAGAAGCTGTTGGCTGATAGCTGTTAGCTGATGGCTTGTTTTCGTTCAGCCTGATGGCTTCAGGTTCTTTAAAGAAAATTTGAATTAACCGCCAGGACGCAAGAAAAACAAAAGAAGCTGCCAATCAGGTCCTCGCGTCTTTGCGCCCTGGCGGTTAATCTAAAATCATTTTAGTAAACGTATGCTCATAGGCGCACGTGAACAGGCTATCAGCTAACCTGTTACCTTATGGCATGTTTTCGTTCAGCCTGATGGCTTCAGGTTCTTTAAAGAAGATTTGAATTACCGCCAAGACGCAAGAAAAACAAAAGAAGCTGCCAATCAGGTCCTCGCGTCTTCGCGCCCTGGCGGTTAATCTAAAATCATTTTAGTAAACGTATGCTCATAGGTGCACGTGAACAGGCTATCAGCTAACAGCTATCAGCTAACAGCTATCAGCCAACAGCTATCAGCTAACAGCTATC
>DASWNB010000239.1:0-2176 GCA_036399455.1 Flavisolibacter sp.
AAGCCTGCATGCTGGAAAATACTAATTCCTAATTCCTAAACCCTAATTCCCCTCCTTCCCGCTATCCACCGGTTCCAATCCACACTCCCGGCCTTTCTCCAGCATAAACCGGTAGGCGGCATCGTAATCGTTGGGAATGTGGCCGTCGAGGATGGCCTCCCGGATGGCGTCCTTGATGATGCCGACAGGCCTGGAGGGAGTCAGGCCAAAGGTTTGCATGATGAGCTCGCCGGTGATGGGCGGCTGCCAGTTACGGATGCGGTCGTTCTCTTCCACCTCGGCGCAGCGCTGCTTTACCAGCTCGAAATTGGCGAGGTACCGTTTTACCTTGAGCTTGTTCTTGGAAGTAATATCCGATTCGCAGAGGATCATCAGGTCTTCGAAATACTCACCGGCGTCAAAGAGCAGGCGGCGGATGGCCGAGTCGGTGATGTTCTCCTTGTTCAGGCCTATCGGACGAAGGTGAAGCTCCACCAGTTTCTGCACATATTTCATTTGCTCGCCCAGCGGGAGCTTGAGCTGGTTGAATATTTTCGGGACCATCCTGGCTCCCACTACTTCATGCCCGTGAAAGGTCCAGCCCTGCTCCTCCTCGTATTTTTTTGTTGCGGGCTTGCCGATGTCGTGCAGGATGGCCGCCCAGCGGAGCCAGAGGTTTTTGGATTGCTGCGCTGTGTTGTCGAGCACCTGGAGTGTGTGGTAGAAATTATCCTTGTGCCCCCTGCCCTCGATGAACTCTGCACCGGCAAGGTCCACCATTTTTGGAAAGATGATGTTCAGCAGTCCGCTGTCGAAAAGCAGCTTGAAGCCGATAGAGGGCTTTTTGCTCATGATGATCTTGTTCAGCTCATCGGTGATGCGCTCCTGCGATATGATGCGGATGCGTTCGGCATTGCGGGTGATGGCCTCAAGCGTTTCGGGATAAATGCGGAAGCCAAGCTGCGCAGCGAAGCGGATGGCGCGCATCATCCGTAATGGATCGTCGGAGAAGGTTTGGTCAGGCTCAAGCGGGGTACGGATGAGCTGTTGCTTCAGGTCATCAATACCGTTGAACGGGTCGAGCAGTGTTCCAAAATCTTCTTTATTAAGGCTGATGGCAAGAGCGTTGATGGTGAAGTCGCGGCGGTTCTGGTCGTCGGTAATGGTTCCCGGCTCCACTTCCGGGTTCCTTGAATTAGAGCGGTAGCTTTCCCTTCGGGCGCCTACAAACTCCAGGTCAAATCCTTCCGCCGTTTTGAAATGCGCCGTCCCGAAATTCTTGAAGAAACTCACTTTCGGCTTTGGCTCAAACAGGAGTGCGGCTTTGGCAGCCAGCTCGGTGCCATCGCCCACGCAAACAAAATCGGCATCCTTTGAAGGCCGCTCCAGCAGCTTGTCGCGTACGAATCCTCCTATCAGGTAGCAGGGCATTTCCAGCTCCTGTGCTGCCTCCGCCACCTTGCGGATGATCTTCATTTCCTTTGGAGTACAGGGTATGTCCATTGCGGCAAAGATAAGAGGGAGGCTGCAAGCTGCTGGCTTCAAGCTGCAAGCTTTGTTTGCGTACGGTCTATCAACTAATGTTCTTTAAAAAGATATTTCTATTTCACCGCCAGGGCGCCAGGACGCGAGGAGAGGCAAAGGGCAGACGGCGAAAGGTAGAGGGTTCCTTCTCGCAGCTAATAACTTGCAGCTTTCCAAGGCTTGCAGCTTGAAGCCATTCCTTTTGGAAACAAACCTAATCCCTAATTCCCAATTCCTAACTCTCCCCTTCATCTTCTCAACACTTCATAACTACCATCGTCTTTCCAGCGGATGATCTGGGAAGGTTCGGAGGGTGTGCGGTCGTGCTGGCGCCATTGGACGACGTGGTCTGCCCGGGATTGGATGTCCGGGGAGATTTCAGCGAAGAAAGGGGGCGTGGGCTGGCCGCTGGTGTTGGCGGAGGTAGAGACAAGAGGCTTGCGCAGGCGCTTGATGAGATGTCGGCAGAACTCGTCCTGCACGATGCGGATGGCAATGGAGCCGTCAGCGGCTACGAGGTTGTCCGGCAGACCAACAGCATGGTCAAAGACAATGGTGGTAGGACGGGTTTGTTCCTGGATAAAATCAAAGACGCTAAGGTCGGGGGCGGCTGCATATTGGAGAATGTCTCGTTCTTCGGCTACGAGGATGATGAGGCTTTTGCTGTCGCTTC
>DASWNB010000240.1:0-2922 GCA_036399455.1 Flavisolibacter sp.
GAGAACAGCTCGCCGGCGGCGCCCACCACCGAATGAAAATCGGAGTCGAGCTTTTTCAGGTACGATTCGTACTTCCAGTACAGCCCTTCGCTGGCCCCTACCTGGTCGGCCCCGGAGTCAAGGGAAAGCACTTTCTTTTCACCGGCCACGCCGCCTACTTTGCTGTCGTGGTAATGGCGGGCTATGTTGCAGACGGCCTTTTCGTTAAGAAGAGTATTGGCATCGCTGAAAATGAGAATGTCGTTACCGGCCTCGGTGACGGCGCGGTTGATGGCCGCCGACTTGCCCCGGCGCTCGTCGCGGTGCAGCAGGCGGATGGAAGGATAACGGCGGATGATGTCCCGGGTGCCGTCGGAGGAGCCGTCGGTAATAAAGATAAATTCTATTTTACCTGCGGGATAATCCTGCCGGAGCGAGTTGAGTATTTTCTTTTCTATGCAATCTTCCTCGTTAAAGGCGGCTACTATAAAGGATACGGAAGGTGTGAAGCCGTTCTCTCCTGCTGCCGGTCCCGGGTTCCGCCTCAGCTTATTCAGTATGTAAACGATCACGGCGTAGCCCGCATAATTATAAAACACCACCAGCAGGCTTATCCCCAGAACATATTCCCAAAGCACCATATGCACGAATTAGACGCTAATATAAGGCAAAGGGCGAAAGGCCAAAAGGTTGAAGGAAATAAGGCTGCGCTTCGCTTGCCGGAGAGATAACCGCCAAGACGCTAAGACACGAAGAGACGATAACCGATAAGAGACTACCGATGACCGGCAGACTCTCTTCTTTGCCTTTTCTTTGCGCTTGGCGTCCTGGCGGTTAATTCTCCAAGGCAAGCGCAACGCAGCCGTTCGTTTATCGGTTACCGGCTTTCGCTTTAGCTAAAGCCAAAATATGTTTCCAGCGAGAGGAACCCTATCACCATACCAATCACAAAACGGAGCGCCCTCCCGATGGTGGGACGATCATAGTCGGGGAAGACGAGGATGAAGAAGGGCGTGGCCTGGGCTACGTAGCGGGAGCTGAAAAGGTGCGTGACCTTGAAGCTGGAAGCCAGTATGAGCATGCCGCAGGCAAGAAAGAAGAGGAATATGGGGTCGGTGCGTTTTTGCCAGGCCCGCAGGACCGAGCAGGCGATAAAATAGATGGCGGCCGTAGCCAGAAGAGGCGATACAATGTAAGGATACATGCCCATGAACGAGGAAGGGAAGATCATATCCATCGTTTTGTTCAGCGGGGCATATTGGTAATCCAGCACGTAAACGTTCAGCAGCAGCAGCGCCGCGTAGGTACCAAGCAGCAGGAACAGGATACGCCTGTTGAAATAAAACCAGCGCGGGGCGATGATCAGCGTGAGCAGCGCTCCGTAAGCAAAGGCCAGTATGCCGTGCCAGATGCTGATGCCTCCCTGTCCCACAAAAGCCTGCTGCGGCGGCACCAGCCCATTCCATACCATGAATACCGGCACGGCCATGCCCCACCCGGTAAGGGAGTAAAGCAATACCGTACGCCAGCGGCGCGGATTGGAAAAATTATTCAGCAGAAGGCTGAACGAGGCCAGTCCAAGCAGCAGGAAAGGCGACCGCCCGAGAATGGCCAGGCCCAAAGCAAAACCCGCCAGCACGGCGGCCAGCGTGCTCCTGAGGGCCGACTTCTCCTCCTGTTTTATAGCTATCGTAAGCAGCAGCAGCGAAAGGGCGCCAAAGAGCATGGTAGGCATTTCGGTGAGGGCCATGCCCGACACCTGCCAGATCATGGGAACCGCCATGATGCCTACGGAAAAATAAAGGGCCCGCCGGAAAGAAATATTTCTTACAGAGACCAGGATACGGGCCAGGACCAGGGTGAGAAGCCCGAGCATGAACACGTTCACCAGGCGGATGCCGGGAGTATCGAGGTGGGTGATGGAGCGGAGGGGATAATGCACGAACTCGTACAGCGGGCCGGGAGCCTGGTTATTGAGGTTGACAAGGAACTCACGGGAAAGGCCATGCTTTTCAAAGAGGTACACATTAGGAATAAACAGCACTTCATCAAAAAGCGGCGGCTGGCGGTGGAGCACCGTCACCAGGAAAATAAGCAGGAAGCCGGCAAGACCAAGCAGCAGCGCGGCATTTTGTGGCATGTTCCGTTTCATCGGGGCCCCAAAATAAGGCGGAAATGGTGAATTGTGAATGGTGAATGTCGTCAATCGTCAATCGTGAATCGTGAATGTGGGTCGTTTATAGAGGCAGTTTCATTGCGGAGGCGGGTGTTTTTCTTTTTCATAATTTAATTCAAATTTCAATATTCAAAGCTCAAGCATCTCCTGGGAAAGAGAAGTTCCGGTGGGAAACTCCTTGAACATTGATATTGAGAATTACAGCAAGGACCGTCCACCTCCAGGAACCCGCGGAAAAAACTTCCACCCAAACAACAGCTCCCTGTAAATAAACGGCCTCACCCCACAAACGACCCATTCACGATTGACGATTGACGATTCACGACATTCCCATTCACCCCTCCCCTTCTGCCGGGCCCGGTTTTTGCATATATCTCTTCCACAAACCCTTCTTCTATGTATATTCGTACCTCCAATCGCCTATCGGATATGGCTGTGTGCTTCTGGAAAGGCATTTATTACCTTACTGTTATCCCGGACGTTAACAAGGCTTTTAACATTCGCTGAGTTGTTTTACAACAGTCAATCTGCTATTTTTAATCCCTAATTGTTTAATTGAGACAATGGACTTTATATACCTATTCCGTGTTCTGCTGAAGAGAAAATGGATCATCCTGGGGTCAGCCGTACTGGCCGCAGCCATCGCATACTACTTCACGCGGAACGAACCCTTGAACTACCGCTCCACTGCCGAAATATCTACCGGCTTTACCGTGAGCGAAGAAAACCTTATTAATCCTGCCTTTAACGTGTACGAAGCGGAGACG